>JAEWSV010000415.1 GCA_023398155.1 Spirochaetota bacterium | reverse complement strand
CGTTATAGCCGTTCATCCTCAGGTAGCGGCAATAGATGTCGGTGGCGGTGTAGCCTTCCGGATGCCCGACGTGAAGGCCCGCGCCCGAGGGGTAGGGGAACATATCGAGGACGTAGCGGCGCTTTTCCTTGGGATATGAGGGATCTTCCGTCGCGCGGAAGGTCGCGTTTTTCTCCCAATAGGCTTGCCACTTCGGCTCGATTACTTCGAACGGATATTTGGCCATGGCGATGCGGCTCCTTGCTATGATGCTGTCCTGCGCGGATCGCGAAATAATACCCGGAGAGGGAAGCTTCGGCAAGGCGCGGGCCAAAGCTCTGTCCCCGTACGGCGGTGTGAAGGTTGAGATAGCGTCCAACTTGTTCAACTGGACTCAAGCTCTGTCCCTCAGACGGTTCTCGCGATGGCGCAGATGCGCATGAGTTCCCCCCGCCGTTCTTCGTCGAGAAAATAGCCGAAGTTTACCCGGAAATGACCGCGGAAATGGGGATTGGCGGAAAAAAGTTCTCCCGGGGCGACGAGGATACCCTCGGCCGCGCAAAGTTCGAATAGGCGCGACGCATCCGACCCTCCAGGAAGGCCGATCCAGAGGAGACAGCCACCTTTTGGAGGAATGATCGAGCTCCCGTCAGGAAGATGCTCGCGCAATAACTCCAGGTAGTCCGTCAGTCGTTCGCGGAGGACATTCCTCATCCGGGCGAAACGCTTAGCCCAACCTTTTCCGGCGAGGAAGGCCGCCGCGACTTTCTGGGCGGGGCCTGAAACGGCGCACGAGGCGATACGCTTGGCATGCAGGATCGATTCGAAGGGGCCTCTCGTGGCGATCCACCCGATTCGGAGCCCCGGTGCGAGTATTTTCGAAAACGAAGAGAGGTAAACGAATTCGGGAATGTCTCCAAACGTATCGAGGGCGCTCGATACTTCACCCGAGAAAGCAAGCTCCGCGTAGACGTCATCCTGAATGACTGCGAGTCCATGCTTCATCGCTACCTCAGTGAAGCGATCGAGGCCGTCTATGCCGGCAATCGTTCCCGTGGGATTCTGGACGCAGGGCTGTACGATCGCCATTCGCACCTTGCGTCTCCGGCATTCCATGTCCAATTGGTCGGGATCCATCCCTAACCCGGGAACGAGGGGAATTTCCAGGGGGAGGGCTCCAGCGGCGCGGATGTGATTGGGAAAATCGAAGTAGCAGGGCGACTCGACGGCGACGACATCGCCCGGCTCGATGAGGGCACGCAAGGTCACGGAAAGCGCCTCCGAGGCGCCGTTCGTAACAATGATGTCGTCAGGCCTCAAGTCCCGGTGGAACGGATGTCGCCAAGCCGTTATCCGGGATCGCAACTCTTCATCTCCCGCGGTCGGAGGGTACCGCAGCGCCTCGATACTGATCGAAGCGAGCAGATGGGATATCTCGGATACCGGTATGAGGTCAGGTCCAGGAGAGGCCAGCGCGAACGCCGCCGCGCTTCCTCTGTCGTGGATGTAATCGATCTTGTCCGATGGGGACAGAGCTCCGGAGAATGTCGTTCGAGGGGGCTCGTAGGCCGCGAAACTCCTTCGGGATCGTACGAAGTAACCGCCTCTTTCCCGAGCCCGAATGAGTCCATCGCGCTCTAGGAATTCGTAGGCGGCCCGGGCCGTGTTTACCGATACCCGTGATGTACGCGCGGTGTCCCTGATGGAAGGAATTCGCTCTCCGGGGGCGTAAGCACCCGATTCAATAAGCGTTCGGTATCGATTCCGGAGGGTTTCTTGCTTAGTCATACCCCAGAGTGCTGTATCACTCGAAGGTGGTCAATAATTCTCTGTGCCTATCCACGGTTCAGAAACTGAGCGATCTCGAAGACGGTGCGCACCCGCGGATAAACCGAGTCGGCGTGGGCATCGGTTTCGTCCAAGAGTACGCCGTAACCTCCGATATGTATGAACCCTTCCACATAGGAGGGGAGATCGTCTAAAAACAACACATCATCGCTTTTCATGCCAATCTCGTGAAGCACGTTACGGAACGCCGATTCAGCGGGTTTCCCTCTAAGGCCGTTCCACCGAATATCGAAGATGTGCGTGAAAAGACCCTCAAGATCCAGTTTGCGAAGAACTCTTTCCGCGTGTTCCATCGGCGCATTGGTGAGGATCGCGGAGGGAACCGGAAGGTTTTGAATGAACGCTCTGAGCTTCGGGTCGGGCTGCAGTCGAACTTCTTCGCCTTCAGGATGGACTGCCGCGTAGTACGCTTCGATATCGACTAGTCCCTTTTCTGCTATCAGCCACTCCAAGGTTGTCCCGTAGCGCGAGCCGCGTTCGGACCTGACTCTGCGTGACTGTTCCGGAGTTAGTCCGAGGAATTCGGCTACGAATTCGCTTATCCGTTCCCCCATCTCCTCGTCAAGGCCGAGGCTGCTCGGATAAAGGGTATTGTCTAAATCGAAAAGGATGTACTTGACCATATAAGAAATAGTAGCGGAAGACGAGGGCTGAGTCGAGCCATTCCGAACTCCCTGGGACAGAGCTTTATTTTTATGCAATAGAAGCGGCGGATATCATCAGGTCGTATGCTGAGTATGAGAAAGCCACGAATGCTCCGGGAAGGAGCCCGATACCACGTTGGAGCGCGGATAAATCGCAGGGAGATGCGTCTGCATGAAATACAAGACAAGATCCTATTTCTCGATATCGTGAAGAAAGCGAAAACGAGGTACCGCTTTCGTATCGAAAATTTTTGCGTGATGGGAAATCACTACCACCTCGTGATCCAGCCGCTTAAAGGGGAGAACCTCTCCAGATTAATGCAATGGATCATGAGCGTCTTCGCGATGACCTACAACCGTCGGCGAGGGCTATCGGGGCATGTCTGGGGGGAGCGGTTCTATTCGCGTATCATCGACGGCCTGCGAGAGTATCTTCAGGTTTTCTCCTATATCGACGAGAATCCCGTCAGGGCCCAACTCGTGGGTTCGTCTTGGTCATGGCTGTTCGGTGGGCTCAGCCATCATCGCCGAGGTTGTAGGGACCTCATCGATCCACTTCCCGATTGGGGAGCATTGCCGCTTCCCGCGCACTATATCTTGATGCTCCCATCTCCTCGCGCTCTTTAGATGCGGAACGCGAAGTAACGAAAGGTACCGAAAAAATGCTGGCGACCGGGTAATCGTGACGACGGTGATGACTCCGCGAGCGTTTGCCGGCTCCGCGATACTTATAAGCGGCGGTGAACCCGCCTCAGCCGGCGGATCCGCCCTCTGTCGCGCAATTATCGCGGGGACGGTTGCCGGCGGCACGGGTCGTTTGTTTATCGAGCCCATCTTGGACCGCGGCCCTACCGTTCGGCGCTCGTGAAGCTGAATCGCGGCCAGCGCTTCCTGTTCGTCAAAGCGCTCTGCGGTGGCCTCGAAGTCGCGCTCTCGCTGGCCGATGACGACCTAATCGCCGACGCCAAACCTGCGAATCGACAGGCCGCTGCGCGTTCTTTCGACACCGAGCCTGCCGCATTCGTCGGGAAAGAGGGTGGCCTTGCCCTGCGATTCCGGCGGAGATGCTCCTCATCCTCGGCTGCGGCTACTTCGGACAGACCGTCGCGTGGTATGCGGCTCGCCTTGTCTTTGCGATCACGGTCGGAGACGACTGCGTGGAGTTCTCAGTCGCGCTCAGGATCCCTCCCGCTGCCGGGGCTCTGTGCGGCACGTATACGGAAATCGTTGACTAATTCCCCTTCGATTAAAAGACCTACGTCACCATGGTGACGCGCGGACACCTTATGGACTTCGAATCTGTTCGGGCGGCTAAATTGATGCCATGGCGATACGCCGGTTTCGTTGGGATCGCGCGCAAAGCGATTCTCCCTGCGCGAGTAGCTCGAACAGGACGGCATCCATCGGGGAAGATCGATAGCCTAAGCGCGCCGATCGGCGTTCCCGTCGACGCGGAAACGCCGGACGAGCTTACCGTCTCGAGCCTCGCGGAGATCATCTCGATCAGGAGGAACGTTTCGCGGCAGGAGCCTCGGACGCGTGAGCCGTCAGGCCGAGGCCAGGAAATAGGCGACGAGCAGGACGAGGAGCCGTTGGACCTCGGCCGGATCTTTCGAATGTTTGAAGCCGCCGTCGTTTTCGAGACGCGCATGAATCTCCGCGAGAAGCCAGGTAAAGGCTCCGAGCTTTTGGTCGATCCGAAAGGCCAAGGCTGTGAGTTCTTCTCCTGACGTCTGCTGTCCCAGTATGTCGGTTAGCAGGCCCTCAGCGTGACCGAGGATTTGACATAAAGCCTCCTCCTCCCGATTGCTTTCCAGTTTTTCCTGTATTTCGCGGACGAGCGTTGCTGTGTTTGCCTGTTCCCGTTTGATGCGGGCGGACATGCTCGACCCCGCAAGACGACGGAAAGCGAATCGCAGGTTGATTTGGAGTCGCCCGAACAATTTCGTTACTCTTTCGGCTTTACCTGATTCGGAACCCGAGACGTAGCGATAAAACTCCCCAGGCAAACCGATCATATTTCCCAGCGCGATGGCGTATTGCCTCCTCAGGCCCTCCGTTCGCGCCTCGATCAAACGCGGAAAAGTATCCCGCGCCGCCTCGAAGAGGCCGAGGCGGCTGGCCGCGTCGCTCGCGCTCGCCCGCAAGCGATCCGATGGCGTTCTGTGATAGAAAGCGAGTATTTCCTCCGCAGCTCTGTCCCCACCGATATCGCCTAAGGCTTGTACGCAGGCCTCTAGTAGCTCTTCCGACTTCGCATTCTTAAGCGCATCGGCGAGTGGTTCGACGGCTCGCATATCCCTGATTTTTCCGAGAGCCCGCGCCGCTGCGATCCGCAAGGTCGAGCTTGGATCTTGGAGGCGATCCACGAGGGCGGCTACGGCGAGCGGCGATCCGATACGACCGAGCGCGCGCGCCGCTTCCTCCCTAATTTCAGGGTATGAATCGTCAAGGCGCGCAAGAATCTCGTCCAAGGCGAGATCGCCGGTTTCGGCCTCGATGGAGCGAAGGGCTTGTTCCGCTCGGCTCGGGTCGGCAGATGTGGCTAAGTCATCGAGGTAGGCATAGGTCCGAATTATGCCGACGTTCGCGACCCTCCCCACGACGAAACCGATGGGACGTTCGCGCCCCTCTCTGATCTTCGAGATCACCAAAGCGGAGAGAACAACCATGACAATGGAAAGCAGCAACACGAGATGGAAGTTGACGAAACGCAGCGGACCCATGCGAAGTTCCACTGGGGACAGAGCATCGAGGAGAAAGCCGCCGACTACCGATCCCCCTGCCGAAACGACGCCCACTATCGTCATGTACCAGGCGACGAACGCGATGCGATTCTTGTTCGGAGAAAGCGATAGCATCATTTGGTTGATGCCTTCCCAGAAGGCGGGAGAAAGGAGCCCGACGCCGATGGAAATGAGCGGCAATAGATAGACGTAGGTTCGCGGGGTCAGGAAAAAATAGCCGACCCAGCTCAAGGTGAACATGCAGCCGAGCACCACGACCGGCTTGCGACCCCATTTATCCATGATCGCTCCCCAAAAGGGGGCGACGAGTACCCAGGTAAGTTGGGAGATCACATACATGATGCCGAGCCACGTGTTCGGCGCGCCCACTCGATCGGGCGCCACCACGAAGGGAGCTTGGAACGGCGCGATGAGGTTGATGGAAAAGGTGGCGACGCCGGCCGCTATCGAAAAACGTATAAAATTCGGATTTCTAAGAGGTTCGACGGCATCCATCGGCACGAATTGCGTGCGTTCGGCGGGTTCTGGCTCGGGAATGAAGATATTGAGGACGATATCCACGATACCGGAAAGGGCTCCCACGGTGAATATCGCCCCGTAGGTCCAGAATCTTGCGGGTCCCTCGAAGAAGTCGAGGAACATGCTGGCCAGGAAGAACCAAACGACGTTCACCACGTTGATGATCGATGATCGCTTCAGGAAGAAAGTTCCTCGGATCTTCTCGGGAAAGATATCCGCGACCCAGCTCCACCAGCCTGCCGCGCTCGCGTTCATGAAGATCCACGAGAGAGGAAGAGCGATCATGATCGCGCGTATACCCCAGGAGCGACTGCCGTTCGCTGCGGCCACGAAAGCGCCCGCCGCGATCGCCAGGGTTAGGATGCGATGTATGAGGTGGGCCGCGACGAAAAACGGCTTCTTTCGCGGCGCGTAGCCGTAGATGAAGATCGAAGCGAGCTGGCATAGTGCGGAAAGTTGGAGTAGGCCGACGAGGGCGCCCAGCGTTGAGGCCGAAGCGCCCAGCTCGTTGTAGACGAAGACGTTGAAAATGGGCTGTATCGAACAAACGATTTGCCAAACGGTCGCCAGGCAACCGGTCAGTACGTTGAGCCGCATCGCCGTGCTGAGCTGCGCCGCGGTGAGTTTCTTAAGTGCCATATCCGCCATTGAAAGGAATAGTATACTAGAAGACCTTCCTCGATCCAGGTTTTACCACCGGTTGCCCCCCCCGGCAGAGCGCGCAATTCGTGGCCTCCCAGTTCGCGACGTCTACCTTCGCTGCCGCGTAGAGGGGCCAGGATACCTCGATCCCGCCCGCCCGCCGGTCGACCACGCATGCGATAGCCACGACCTTCGCCCCTGCGGCTTCCAGGACCCGGGCGCTTTCTAAAGAAGACTTGCCGGTCGTCACCACGTCCTCGGCGATCAATATGCTCTGTCCCTCGATTACCTCGAAACCCCGACGGAGACTCATCGCGCCCAAATCATCGCGCTCGGTGAAGAAGGCGGGGACTTTTAGTTGGCGGCCGAGTTCGTAGGCCACGACGATACCGCCCATGGCCGGCCCGACGACCGCGTCCACGACGAGCTTACCCGCAGCGACATCGGCCGCAATGCGAGAAACGACGCTTGATAGAGCTTCCGCAGCTCGGTCGGGGTGTTGGAGGAGGCGCGCGCACTGGAAGTACCGATCGGAGTGCCGTCCTGACGAAAGCAGGAAGTGTCCCTCCAACATCGCACCCGATTCTCGAAGCAGCGTAATCGTATCCTTCATATTTTCCCTCCGGGTAGATTCAGTTCGGCGATCGAAGCGATGCCGTTCGCCCTCATGAACGATTCGATCCCCGCGATTATCTCTCCCATCGCAGTCGGCCTACAGAAGGTCGCCGTTCCGACCTGGATCGCCGCGGCTCCTGCCATCAGGAACTCCAGCGCATCCTCCGAAGTAGCGATCCCTCCCATCCCGATGACCGGTATCGATACCGTGCCGCATACCTCCCAGACCATGCGGAGCGCGAGCGGCTTGATGGCGGGCCCCGATAGTCCTGCGGTGACATGATCGAAGACCGGGCGTCGTCTCCGGATATCGATCGCAAGGGCCTGGAACGTGTTTACGAGGGACAGAGCATCCGCCCCCGCATCCTCGCATGCCCGGGCGACGTCGGTAATGCTCGGCGCGTTCGGCGAAAGCTTAACTAAGATGGGTTTATCAGCGCGTTTCCTGACCGCTCCGACTACCGCGGCGGCATCCGGGGGACAGAGCCCGAAGGCCATACCTCCCGCCTTCACGTTCGGGCAAGATATATTTAGCTCGATCATGTCGATCGCGCTTTCCGAGAGTAGCTCTGTCCCCTCGCAGTAATCCTCCACCGTGGAACCCGATAGATTTGCGATTACGACCGGGCCGAGTTCGCGAAGCGCGGGCAATTCCCGTAAAACGAAAGCGGCGATCCCGGGGTTCTCGAGTCCGATCGAGTTCATGAGTCCAGAAGGGGTCTCGTGGAGCCGGATGCCAGCATTCCCCGCGCGCGGTTCCACGGTAAGACCCTTGGTGCAGATGCCTCCGAGCTCGGCTATATCGATGAGTCCCGCGTACTCGCTCCCATAGCCGAAGGTTCCGGATGCTGCGATCACGGGATTCCGGAAGCGGACGCCTGCGATGTTGACGCTCGTATCGATCGTGGCTTCATTCATCGAATAGGATCTCCCCGCTGGTGAAGATAGGGCCGTCGGCGCAGCAGCGACGATTACCGCTGGTGGTTCGAACGGTACAGCCGAGGCAGGCTCCGACGCCGCAGGCCATCCGTCGCTCCAAGCTGAGAAGGGCCGGCGTTCCGGCGGTCTTACAAGCGGTCGCGACCGCGCGGAGCATAGGCTCCGGTCCGCATGCGTATACCGCCCCGTACGCGGACCAGTCGATCACTTCCGTAATCCTCCCTGCGAAGCCCTCGCAGCCGTCTTCCGTCGCAATGATGAGCTTGCGCGGGCTCATATCCTTGAGGCCATACGGCCGGGAACGATAACCCGCGTAAAAATCGAAGGAGCCCGCGGGAAGCTCGGCGGCGAGGTGAACGAGGGGGGCGAGGCCGATGCCGCCCCCGACGAGCGCGATGGGGCGTTCCGCCGCGCCGCCTGCCTCCAGACTCCGCGATGCGCTCGCCCATGAGTTGCCGAGCGGGCCCAAGAGCTCGGCTGCCTCGCCGGCCCGAAGATCGCGCAGTTCGTTCGTTCCGAGACCGCGTTCGGCGATGAGGAAACGGAGCCGACCGGTCACTTTTTCGTCCGAAGCTCTGTCCCCCAGGGGCGGCACCCCGGTCCACCCGTATACGCTGATAGCCCGACCGAGTAGCACGGATCCGCGCGATGGCCGCAATAGGAAGAACTGCCCGCTCGCGGGGGCCGGCCCCGACCACTCGAATTCCAGCTCAAAGATGCCCTCCGCGAGAGTTTCGTTGCGGATCAGGCAGGCGCGCTTGAATGCCCGGACCGGGGGACAGGCGCTCATCGGAGAGAATCCGCGCACGCGGCCCTGATGGCGTCCCGCATATCGATGGTCGCTTGCCGGGCAGCCTTGGCGGCCTGCGGAATCATGGTTTCCTCGACTTCTACGCCGAGGAAGGCCGCATCTCGGGTGGTCCAAGCTTTCAGGATCGATCGGGAGGCGTTCACGATACCGCCGTTACCGCCTTTGAGCAGGAGGGCGGCATCCGCGGCGCCGCCGCCCTGCGCACCGTAACCGGGGATGAGGAAAAACAGCGAGCTTCGCCGAGCGCGGATATCCGCGGCTTCATCCCGCTCGGTGCAGCCCACTACGGCGCCTACCGCTCCGTAGCCGCATTCTCCCCGGTATTTTTCCGCGAGCTTGTCGAGTTTATCGCCAACCGCGTCGTAGAGGCGGCCTCCGCTCGCGAGTTCCTGGTACTCGAAATCCCGCATGCCTTGGTTCGATGTCCGCATGAGTACGAAAACGCCTTTCCCTTTCGTCTTGACGTAGGTGAGCCAGGGGTCGACGGTATCCATGCCCATGTAGGGCGAGAGCGTGACGAAATCAGCTTCGAACTCTCCATCGAAGTGCGCCTTCGCGTAGCGGGTGGCCGTATCGGTGATGTCCCCGCGCTTGATGTCCGCGATGACGAGCGCTCCCCGATCCCGTATATAGCGCAGGGTCGTCGCGTAGACGCCGAGTCCTTCCATTCCCAACTCTTCGTAGTATGCGATCTGTACCTTGTAGCAGGCGCAGATGTCGATCGTCGCGTCGATGATCGCCTTGTTGAACGCGAGCATCGCCTCAGCGTCCGAACGAGAGTGGACGCGTTGTTTCATCGGAATGTAATCCAGCGACGTATCGAGGCCGACGCACACATTTCCACGCTCGTTCACCGCATCGAAAAGCTTGTCCATGTTCATTTCGATTCGCTCCTTTCATAAACGATTTGACCGCAGTGTATGGT
>JAEWSV010000404.1 GCA_023398155.1 Spirochaetota bacterium | reverse complement strand
AAGCGGCCCTTCCCCTCCCGCCTCTCCTCGCGGCTCCCCCGCCCGCCCGTTTTTTACGGGCGGTAGAACGCCGTTTCGGGGGCCCGATCGCTGAAATGCTCGCCGCCGCCCTTCCCACCGACTCGATCCTCGATGCTATAATGTAGGAATATGCGCCGCGTGTTCAGCGATCTCTATTGGCTCATCAAAGGCGTACGGGTCTACGCCCTCGTCGGCGAAAGCGGAACGGGGAAGAGCTTCCGCGCCAAGCTCGTCGCCCAGAAATACGGAATAGAACTCATCATCGACGACGGTCTCCTGATCCGCGATCACCGCATCCTCGCGGGACACTCCGCTAAAAAAGAGAAAACCTTCCTCGCCGCGGTGAAGGTCGCCCTCTTCGACGACAAGGCCCACCGGGACGAAGTGGCGCGGCGGCTCCAAGGGGAGCGCTTCCACAAGGTCCTCATCCTCGGCACCTCGATCAAGATGGTGAACAAGATAGCGGCCCGTCTCCAACTGCCCCAGCCTTCCAAGATCGTTAAGATCGAGGACATCGCCACCCAGGAGGAGATCCAGAAAGCCATCCGTTCCCGCAAGGTGGAAGGCAAGCACGTCATTCCCGTTCCTTCCATCGAGGTGAAGCGGAACTATCCGAACATCTTCTACGACGCGGTCCGCGTATTCCTCAAGAAGGGGACGCCCGCGCCCATAGGCAACGCGTCCAAGCTCTACGAGAAGGCGGTCGTGCGGCCGGAGTATTCGAAACGGGGCAAGGTCATCATCTCGGAAGCCGCCCTGAGCCAGATGGTCATCCACTGCGTGGACGAATTCAACCAGGACATCCACATCAAGAAGATCATCGTGAAGGACGACGGCCCGGGGTATCGCCTCGTCATCACCATCGACGTGCCGTACGGGACCCAGCTTTCCGGCAACATACACGAGCTTCAGCAATATCTCATCGACAACATCGAGCGCTTCACCGGTATACTCATCGAGGAAGTGAATATCATCATCGATCGGATATCCCAATAGGGGCAAGGAGGACGAAATGAGAAAAGCGATGACTGCCGGCCTCATGGCGGCGTTGGTAGTATTCTCCGTCTCCGCCGAAGACGTCGCGTCCGAGGCAGCTGCCGCGGAGCGCTACGAGGTCAGGTCCGCCCTCGGCGCGGAGGATGCCCGCGGCCTCGCGCGGGAGATGGACGCGCGGTTCCGCGCCTACGAGAAACTCTTCCGATTCAGCCCCAAAATGTTGCAGAGGAAACTCAAGGTACGCGCGTTCGGCGACCAAGCCGCCTACGACTCCTATCTCCTGGAAAAGCTCGGCGAGACGCGCAAAGATGCCGTCTATCTTCACTACGGCAGAGGAGACGGAGAAGATCGCTCCGAACTCGTGGTTCTCGCCTCGGGTCGATCCGGAAGGATATTCGCCCATCAGGCGTTCATCCAGTACCTCCGCGCCTTCATACCGAATCCGCCCGCTTGGATCCGGGAAGGTTTCGCCGTCTATTTCGAAGGCCTCGGCTACGACGCGGCCAAGGACGAGCTGACGTACGAGGAGAACCTCGCCTGGCTGGAGACGGTCAAGAGCTGGGTCGCGGCTCCTCCTTCCCTCTCCGCCATCCTGCTCGCGGACCGGGAAAGCGAAGCGGACATCGACCGCATGAAGCTTACCGGCGGTTCCTGGGCGCTCGCATCCTTCCTGCTCAACACCGATGCGGAGGAGTACCGGCGCACCCTCTACGAGACATTCATGACCCTGGAACGCGCGAAGTCGGCCGCGGAAAACGCCCTCGCCGTGGCCGAGCGGGCATCCGATTGGCTCGATGAGGAAACGGCTTTTAGGGATTGCGTGTCCTACCTCGCGTCGAGGCAAACCTTCGCCGAGCTCATCGAGGCCGGCAGGACCGCCTACGCAGCGAAGGAAAGCGATCGCGCGGAGCTGCTCTTCTTGAGCGCGGCCGACGCTCGGCCGACCCACTACGCCCCGCACTACTACTTGGGATTGCTCGCCTACGAGCGGAAGGATTATGCGATCGCCGAGAACCACTACCGGACGGCCGAACAGCTCGGGGCCGATCCGGCGCTCGTGAACTACGCCCTCGGCATCAACGCTGCCGCAGACGGAAGGAAAACAGACGCGGTCGCCTTCCTGGAGAAGGCTAAGACGTCGGCTCCCGCGCGTTATGCCGCGAAGGTCGACGAGCTCGTAGCCAGGTTGAAGTGAAAATGAGGAAGGACCGCCGTTGCGGTCCTTCCTACCGATTCTCAGTCGTTCGCTTCCCCTGCCTCGCCTCCGGCCCCGATCTCTCCGCCTCCCTCGGCCCCGCTTCCCTTCTTGCGGCGACGGCGTCTCCGTCGTTTCTTGGCCGCGGCCTGGGCTGAGTCCGCGGGCGCCTTCTCAACCTTCGCGCCGTCCTTGTCGCGCTCCGGAAGCCCCTCCTTGCGCTGCCCCTTCTCGAAGGTGCGCGCCTTCTTCACCGCCACGCCGCGCTCGCGGAACAGGAGCCGCACCGCGTTCTCCAACTCGATTCGGGGAGGATTCATCGGCAGGACGTAGGACCGGCAATCGGCGAGGGCCGATCGGTAACTCTCGAGCGGATCGTTCCGCCAATCGACGATGCGGTCCAGATAGTCTCGGAGGAGATAGGAGAGGAGACGTCCGGAAGGGGCTTCCTCGTCCTTGGCCGCGGCGGCGTCCATGGCCGCCAGGCTCGCGAGGTAGGCCGCGCGGAAGGAGGGATCGGCCTTCATGCGGGCGGCCGCGTTCGGCTGCAGATACGTGAACAGGCCGAGCTTGTCCATGAGGGACACGATGGCGACCGATCGTCCCGAATGGACGATCTTGAAGATTTCTTCCGTGAGCCGCGAAGGAGAGATGGGATCGAGGAGGGCCGCCTGGCTCTTGATCTTCCAACGGAGCGCGAGCGGCAACTTGAAACCGGTGCTGGCCGCGTACTTCGCGGCGCGGAGCATGCGCACCGGGTCGTCCTTGAATATGATCGCGAGCGGAATGACCGGTTTCACCCGCTTGGCGCGGATGTCCTGGACGCCGCCGACGTAGTCCACGACGACCTGCTCTTCCGGATCGTAGAAAAGGGCGTTGAAGGTGAAATCGCGGCGGAGCACGTCCTCCTCCACCGTCCCGTACGTGTTGCTCGTCGTTCCGTCCACGAGGGAGCGGAAGGTGGAAACCTCGAAAATCTTGGGGCCGAAAAATACGTGCACCAAGCGGAATCGTCGGCCGATGACGCGGGAATTACGGAAGATCCGCTTGATGCGGGTCGGCGCCGCGTCGGTGACGATGTCGAAGTCCTTGGGTGTCTTGCCGACCATGAGATCCCGGACGGCGCCGCCGACGATGTAGGTTTCATGACCGGACGACTTAAGCCGTTCGACGATGCGGAGCGCGTCGGGGTCGACGCTGTTTCGATTGATTCGATGCTCGTCTTTCGTGTAGACGATCGCCTTCTTGACGGGCTTTCCGTTCTCGGCTGCTGAATAGCGGATTCGCAAAGATGCCTCGCTCGTAATCATCGCCGCCGGAGACTGGGCATCCGCTACGGCGTTCCTATTCTACTATTGTGCTCGCCTCTCGCGCGCGCGTCAAGCGTCGCCCGCGCTCAGTCCTTCGGTATGCGGCGTTCGAGCCACGCGAGCAGCGTCGCGCTCACCTCGTCGCGGTTTGTCTCGTTGAGCATCTCGTGGCGGCCCTGGGGGTAGAGCACGAATTCGAGATCCTTGATGCCGAGCTTCCGGTAGGCCTCCACGAGGGCGGCGGGACTCGCGCCCATGTCGCCCACCGGATCCGCCGATCCGCCGAATACGAAGATAGGCAGGCCGGTCGGTATGCGCGCCATCTCTTCGCGCCGATGGATCGTAGCGAGAAGGCCCGTCAAATCGCGGTAGAAACCCGCCGAGCAGCGGAAACCGCAGAGCGGGTCGGCGACGTAGGCGTCCACCTCGGCTTCGTCGCGGGAAATCCAGTCGAACGGGGTGCGGTTCGGCCTGAAGGGCTTGTGGTACTGGCCGTCCGCGAGCGAACGGAGGAAAGGCGAATACCGGCGGGGACCGACCGCGGATACGGCGCGGGCGAGGGCGGCGCCGACGGTCATCACCGCGCCTCCCGGTCCCCGCGTTCCTGAAAGGACGCAACCCGCGAACTGGGCGCCGTCCCGCTCTATGTAGGCCTGGGCGAGAAAGGAACCCCAGGAATGGCCGAGCAGGAAAAATGGCAGACCGGGACGATCGATCGTGATCTTGTCGCCTATTCTCTCGAGGTCCCTGAGGACCCGCGCGGCGCCGGAGCGATCCGCGCAATGGCCGAGCAGGCCGCCCTCGGACGGATCGTTGATCGCCGTTTCGGCGGTCCGGCCGTGACCGCGATGGTCGTCCGCCCACACTTCGATGCCCGCGGCCACGAGCTTTTCGGCCACGCGGCCGTAGCGGGCCGAATGCTCGGCCATGCCGTGGACGATCTGGAGGACCGCGCGGACTTGGCCGGCGGGACGCCAGATCCGCACGAACAGCTTGGCGCCGTCGTCGGCATCGATTAGGAGGCTCGATTCGTTCATGGCCTCGATTGTAATCCCGTTCTTCCATGCGCGCAACGCCGCGTGGTATACTGGGCCGTAATGGCCAGAGGAGACAACGCGACGGATCGTCGCATCGAATTGCGCATCGAGCGCATCGCGTCGGGCGGCGCGGGCATCGCGCACGAGGGCGGGAAGACTGTCTTCGTGGATATGACCGCCCCGGGAGACCTCGCGGAGGTACGTGTCGTCGAGGAAAAGCCGGCCTTCATCCGGGCGGAACTCGTCCGCGTCCTGGAAGCGTCGGAACGGCGCGCCGAGCCGACCTGCCCCCTCTACGGCCGTTGCGGCGGTTGCGCCCTCCAGCATATATCCTACGATGAACAACTCGCCGCTAAGGCGGCCGTACTCGCCGATGCATTCAGGCGCATAGGCGGCTTCGTCGACCTGCCGCCGGTAAAAACCGTCCCATCCCCGCCCTACGGATACCGGAACCGCATGCAATTCCACCGCGTCGCGAAACCGAAGCCGGACGAGCCGCGGGTGGGGCTCAAGATGCGGCTTTCGGACGAGGTCCTGCCCATCGGCGTTTGCCCCATAGCCGACGACGGCATACGGACGGCGCTCGCCCAGCGCCGCGTCCTTCCCCCGCCACAAGCCGATCGCTTTACGGTCTATTCCCGGGGCGCGACCTTCTTGACCGAAGGCGGCACGGAACGGGGTACGGTGCGTATCCTGAACCGCGAACTCGCCCTGAACGTCAAGGGCTTCTTCCAGAGCAACGCCGCCGCGCTGGAGTCCCTGATTCCCGACCTGCTCGCCGCCGCGGAAGGAGTCGATCCGGATTTACGGGCTGCGGACCTCTACTGCGGCGTCGGAACCTTCGCGGCGTTCCTCGTCGACCGTTTTCCCCGTATCGACCTCTTGGAACGCGACCGCGGCGCCCTCGCCCTCGCGAGGGAAAACGCGCGGGGTAGCGGCGTCCGCTATTTCGCCCTCAGCGACGACGAATGGTCGCGGCTGCCGCGAGAAAAAAGCGAAACCGGCCGCTACGGTTTCGCCGTCGTCGATCCGCCCCGCGTCGGCCTCTCGACGGGTTTGCGGAAGCGCATCGCGGAGCTGCGGCCGCAAGTCCTCGCCTACGTTTCCTGCGATCCGGCCACCCTCGCGCGGGACGCCAAGGAACTCGCCGGAACCTACGTACTCGATAGCCTTTCCTGCTACGATTTCTATCCCCAAACGCCCCACGTAGAGGCCCTCGCGGTATTCAGGAGCCGCGATTGAGGATCGGCGTCCTCGCCGCCGTAGCCCTAACCGGTATAGCGGCAGCGGTGATGGCCCAAACCGTACCGCCATCCCCCTCCGCGCCGATCGCGTCTTCGGCGCCGCCCGCCGCGACGGCGGCGGTCTGGCGACGGGCCCTGGGGGCGCGCGCGATGGCCGCGCCGGCGGCCCAGGCGGGTTCCGTCGTCCTGGCCTGCGACGACGGGAGCCTCCAGGCCTACGGGAGTTCGGGAAATCCGCTTTGGCGATGGGACGCCGGCGGCGTCCTCGCGCCGGTCGTTGTCCGCTCCCGCGAGGGGACGAGCTACGTCGTCGCGGATGGCCGCCTCGTCGCCGTGAACCGGGCCGGCAGGGAACTTTGGAGACGTGCGCTCGGTACTAAGTCCTCGAC
>JAEWSV010000276.1 GCA_023398155.1 Spirochaetota bacterium | reverse complement strand
CGCGCGGCTCTATGAGAGGGCGGCTCGCTTTTTCTCCCGCGACGCGACGTCCGTCGATCCTGACGAGGCGTATGTCGCGGCCCTGCGCCACCTGGGAGGCCCCGCGTGATCGACTACCTGCCCTTGGCCGAATTGCCGCTCATCGCCATACTCCGCGGCCTCCGGCCCGACCGCGCGGTCGCGGTGGGGGAAATCCTGGTCGCTCAAAGCTTCACTATGATCGAGGTGCCCCTCAATCGGCCGGGCGGCCTGGAGTGCGTAGCGATCCTCGCGGCGGCCTTCGGCCGGGACGCACTCATCGGGGCGGGGACCGTGTTGACGGAAGCAGAGGCCCGGGACGTCGTGACTGCGGGCGGCCGCTTCATCGTCTCCCCCGAGACCAACGTGGAAACCATCCGTGCGGGTCGCGAAGCCGGGGCTTGGGTCCTACCCGGCGCCGCGACTCCCACGGAGGCCTTCACGGCCATCCGCGCGGGAGCGAGCGGCGTAAAAGCCTTCCCCGCCGAGACCATCGGCTGCGCGGGCATCCGCGCCTGGCGCGCCGTGCTGCCCCCGGATCTCCCCCTCATACCCGTCGGCGGCGTGACGCCGGAAAGCATCCCGGCCTATCTGGACGCGGGCGCGTCCGCTTTCGGCATCGGGAGCGCGCTCTTCACCCCAGACCGGAGCCTGGAAGAGCTCTCCGCGCGGGCCGCCGCCTTCCGCCGCGCGTACGAGGCTGCGCGCCCTTAACCGGACGTCCCAAGAACCGCGCGCAGGTATCGTCGCAGCGCGAGGGCCCGGCCGTAAAACAACTACCCAGCGGAGCCTGGGTAGTTGTTTTACGCCCACCCTCGCGCTGACGGTCAGGAACAGCGCGCGGTTCTTGCAGGTCATGCAAAGGCTTAATGGAAAAGGGCTACACCTCGCGGTTTCCGCGCGGTCACCTCTCGGGCTGAGGGCCTTCTATTTTCCCGCTAGCACGAAGTCCACGAGGTCGTCCAGGGGCACGGTGGCTAGGCAGATGGCGGTGTCCGTGACGCCGTAGTAGATCCAGAGGAGACCGTCTTTAACGACCGCGGCGGTGGGGAAGACTACGTTCGGGATGTAGAGGCCGAAGCGTTCGTAGTATTCGCGCGGCTCCAGGATGAAGCTCCGAGCGCGGGCGACTACCTTGGAAGGGTCCTCAAGATCGAGGAGCATCGCACCGCAGCGGTACACGTTGGCGGCGTCCACGCCGTGGAAGAGGGTAAGCCAACCGGCTTCCGTTCGTACGGGAGGCGCCGAGCCGCCGATCTTCTTGAATTCCCATTCTTCCCGAGCGGTCGCGATGAGGACCGGCGGCGTCCAATCCGCGAGGTCGTCCGAGTAGGTGAGCCACATACCGGGCTTTTCCGTACCGTAGGACTCGCCGATCCACTCCTCCGGCCGGCGCAGGAGGGCGAAGCGGCCGCTGATCTTCTCGGGGAAGAGTATGTTGTCGCGGTCGTTGATATCGAAGGGCGTCGTGTAGGCGACCTGCGTGAAGCGGACGAGGTCGTCGGAAACCATGACGCCCGACCGCGTCCTGAAGTTTTCGGGCCGCCCCCATTCGCCGGGATAATCCGGCCGTATCTCGTCGGGCTTGCCGACGCCGGTCGGGCTGTAGCCGTAGGAGGATGGGCGGAGCGCGTAGGTGAGGTAGTACCTCCCCTCGATCTTGACGAGGCGGGGATCCTGGACGCTGCCGTAGGGGAAGCCGAAGTCGGCGGGGGACACGATGGGCTCGTTCCGTACATGGGCGAAATGGACGCCGTCTTCGCTCTCCAGGAGGCCGAGGTAACAGTGGAAGGGCCTGAGGCTTCCGGCGGCGCGTTCGATCATGAAGAATTTACCGCCCTCGTAGATGACGGCCGGATTGAAGACCGCGGCCGCCCTCCACGGGAAACGGCCGGGGACCACTATGGGATTCTCCGCGCAACGGGTGACGATCATCGGGATGCTCCTCTTTCGGGTCGATATCGGGACGGGCTCGAGCCCGCTAGCCGGGCGAAAACGGCGCTGAAATACTTGTAATCGGTATAGCCGACGGTCTCGGCGATCTCGTAGATCTTGAGGTCGCTCTCCGCGAGGAGCCGGCGTGCCTGGGCCACGCGGACGGCGTTCACGTACTCGGTGAAGCTCGCTCCGGTCGTCTTCTTGAACAGGTGGCTGAAGTAGTTGGGGGAGAGGCGCACCAGGTCGGCCACTTCCTTGACCGAGATGTCGCGGCGATAATTCCGCGCCACGAAGTCTTCCACCTGCCTTATGAGGCGATGGTCTTCGGCGTCCGCCTCCGCGGGCAGAGGCGCGTCCGGGAGGGGTTCGCCGGGAGCCGCGGCGAGGTGGGGGGAGGGCGGCTTCGCGTCGATGAGTTCCCCGATGAGCGCCGCCTTGAGCCGCCGCAGGGCGGCGGTGATCTCGTCGATGTCCACCGGCTTCACGAGGAAATCGAAGGCGCCGTGCTTCACGGCCTGTTGGGCATAGGCGAATTCATCGTATCCGCTGAGGATCAGGACCTTGGTCCGCGGCAGGCGGGTCTCGAGCTCGCGGAGGAGCTGGATGCCGTCCATCTTCGGCATGCGGATATCGGTGATGACCGCCGCCGGCCTCGTCTTTTCCGCCAGGTCGAGCGCGGACTGGCCGTTGCCCGCCGAGCCCGCGATCTCGAAGCCGAGATCGGACCAAGGAACCGTCGCGACGAGGCCTTCGCGGATGGCCTTTTCGTCCTCGGCGATGATCACTTTGAACATATCGATCCTCCTCCCGCATGGCGTTCGGGGAAGCGGAGCACCGCGCGGGTGTACGAACCGACGACGCTTTCTATGGAAAGCCCGTAGTCGCTTCCGAAGAAGAGCTTCACGGTCTGGTCCACGTTACGCACGCCGAAGCCCCGTTCGCCGCTCATGTCGCGCAAGAAAACCTCCGCTATGCGATCCTGGTCCATGCCGACGCCGTTATCCTCCACGACGAGCCGGACGACGCCGCCCGCGGCGCCGCCCCGCACGTCGATGCGTCCCGGCCTATCCAGGTCGGCGATGCCGTGGAGGTACGCGTTCTCCACGAGGGGCTGGAGAACGAGCTTGGTGACGACGCAATCGCGGAGTCCCTCGGGGATATCGATGGAGAGTTCCGGCGGGTCATCGAAGCGCATGTTCTGGATCACCGCGTAGCTTTCCAAGTGCCTGATTTCTTCTGCGAGGGTGGTGAGCTCCTCTCCCTTGTTGAGGCCGAGCTTGAACATGCGCGAGAGCGCCGCCGCGGCTTCCGCCGCTCGGGGAGCCCCTTCGGTGCGGGCGGTCCAATAGATGACGTCGAGCGTGTTGTAGAGGAAATGGGGATTGATCTGGGCCTGCAGCGCTTTGATCTCGGCTTCTTTCTTGGCGAGTCCGCTCTTGTACACTTCGTCCACGAGCTTGCGCAAATTCGCGCTCATGCTATTGAAGCTGCGCGTCAGCTCTCCGATCTCGTCGTCGCGGATCACGCGGACCTCGGCGCCGAGGGTGCCCGCCTCCACCGACCGCATGCCGGCGACGAGGTCCTTGAGGGGAAGGGTGATCTTGCTCGCGATCCACCAGGCCAGGACCGCCGCCACCGAGGCCGCGGAGAGGAAGAGGATCATGCTGAAGCGCCGGGTTTCGCCCTCTCCCCGGGCGAGTTCGCGGAAGGGCCGGACGCTCACCGAAACGCCGCGGGGAGAGCGGTAGTGCGTCACGAGGGTGTCGACGCCGTCGATGTCCATCCGATAGTAGCCGTCCTCCTCCGCGAAGGCGCGGCCGAAAACCGGGTCCGCGGCGAGCTCCGTCCCTATCCGGTCGATGTCCGGATGGGACCGGACTCGGCCTGCTTCGTCCGTGAGGAAGATGTACCCCGCGGAAAGCGCGGTCGCGTTCCGGTAGACCTCGCGGATGGCGGCCTCGTCGATGTCGATGCGCGCCATGCCGAGTCTCCGCGTGAACTCGTGGGTATCGTTGATCCTTCTATAAAACGAGATCGCCGTCTTGCGCCCCAGGGCTTGGTAGCGGCGGAAGTAGGTGCCGCTCAAAACGGCTTCCCCCGAGGCGGGGAGATCGGGCGCTTCGGCCGCGGCGTTCGAAGGGCCCGCGCTCTCGTAGGAAAGGCCGTTGTCCCCGTAGAGGTTTATCGAAAGTATATACGATTTGGACGTGACCAGGTTCGCCAGATCGTCGTTCAAGGCCTCCCGGATCGCGATGAGTTCATGGGAGCGGAGGTCTTGGGCCTTGAGGTAGGACCGCGCGTTGCGGTTGGCGATGAGGAACAGCGAGATGTCGTGCGCTCCGTCGAGCATGGAGGCGAAGTTGCGATCGATCTGCGCGAGGGTCGTCACGGTGGACTCGCTCACCTTCCGCTCGGTGATGTTCCGGGTCCAACGGTAGGAAGCCCAGCTCACGACCGAAAGGAGCGCCGACACCTCCAGCACGAAGAGCGCCGTAAGTTCGTTGCGGATGCTACGCACTGATCCTCCGGAGGTAAACCAGTACACCAATTCTATCACCAACCGATCAAATCGGCAAGAGGAACCGACGGGCAGCGGATCGATGGACGGCACGCGGTTACTGCCGGCTCCCCGAGCGCGCGGCGCTTCATGTCCGCCGCTGTCTCCGATCGCGGTATGCTCGATAGAGGTATAACGGAGATAAGTAAATGAGCGAGTGGTATCCAACTCTACCCGGTGCGGCTCGTCCGGAGGGCAGAGCTGCCGAAGGCCGGATCTTTGATGCCGTCCCTGAGCGCCGCCCGACGCGTCCTCCTTTTTTCACTTGCGCGCATGTTCTCGATAAGGTAAACTAGTTTATCATAGAGAGGGCCCATGGAAGCGAGACGGAAAAGAATCAGCATCGCCGACGTCGCGCGGGAGGCCGGCGTATCCAAGACTTCGGTCTCCAACTATCTCAACGGCAGGAAAGCGCGCCTCGCGGAGGCGACGATAGCGCGCATCCGGGAGACCGTGGAGCGTCTCAACTACAACCCGAGCCTCGGGGCGCGGCGCCTCTCCTCCCAGGCGGCCTCCCGCTCCATCGCCGCGATCATCCGCCACGACCTGGGGTACGCCTTCGATTCGGCTTTCTTCCCCCAGGTCATGAAAGGCATCGGCGACGCCTGCGCCGCCCTCGGCTACCGCATCCTCGTCGTCGCCTCCATGGGACGTTCGGTCCGCGAGGATATCGACTACGCCCTGTCCCTCGGCCGCGGTATCGTTGACGGATTCCTTTTGTTCGAACTGGAGGAGGACGATCCGTATATCCGCGCCTTCGAGCGGAGCGGCGTTCCCTACGTCTGTTTCGGCCGGCCCGACGACCCCGCGGTGACGCGCTGGGTGGCGTCCGACCAGGAAGGCGGCATCGCCGCCGCCGTGGATCACCTCTGGACCCACGGCCGCAGGCGCATCGCCCTCTTTCCCGGCCGGGCCGGGCTCATGGTCACCAAGCTCCGGGTCGAGGGCTTTCGGAGGTCGCTCGCCGCCCGCGGCGGCGTCTGGGACGAATCGCTCGTCCAGTACGGATTCGCTCCGGGGGTGGACGCCTATCCCGTCTTTTCCCGCCTGCTCGCGGAACCGGGAGGCCCCGACGCCTACCTCATCCGGCAAGTCGACGCGGCCGCGTTCGCCCGCGCCTTGCGGGAGCGGAAGGCGTCCGCCTTGCGCGCCGGCGCCGCCCTCCGTACGGGCGCCGTCCCCCGCTTCGGCGACAGCGTCCCTACCGGCGACTTCCCCGTCGCCGCTTCCGATGCCGCTTCCGCCGAGCCCGCCGTGGTGCTCGCCGACTTCTTTCCTCCCGAGGGCGGCGCGGGCTCCGCTGACGAGGGCGGGCTCGACGGCCGCCCCTATACCTACGTGCGGAGCCACGCCCGCCATGTCGGTTTCCGCGGGGCTTCCCGCCTCATCGACTTGGTCCGGGGCGTAGAAAACGAAACGAGCGAGCTGTTTCCGACGGAACTCGTCGTGGGAGCCACCTGCGGCTGTACCCGTCCGGAGCCCGCCGAGTATCGGTAGCGGCCCCGGCCGCGCCGAGGATCGGTAACGGCCCGGGGCCGGCTTCCGGCGCGCATCGAAGATGCGAATAAGGAGTATCGTATGTCGAAGATCGCATTCCCGAACGATTTTCTCTGGGGCGCGGCCACGGCCGCTTACCAGATTGAAGGAGCCGCCGCCCAGGACGGCCGCGGCCCCTCTATCTGGGATACCTTCTCCCGCCTACCCGGCAAGGTCCGGG
>JAEWSV010000375.1 GCA_023398155.1 Spirochaetota bacterium | reverse complement strand
CCCTCGTGGATCAGGGCTATTTCGGCGACATCTACGCGGTCGGCGCGTTCTGGCGCCGACGGTCGGGCATCCCCCGCCTCGGTACCTGGTTCGGCAACAAGGCGAAGGCGGGCGGCGGCTGCATGCTGGATATCGGTGTGCACATGCTGGACCTGGCCCTCTACACCCTCGGCAATTTCCAGGTGGAGACCGTCAGCGGTTCAATATTCACCAAGTTCGGGAACCGGGGATTGGGCGAGGGCGACTGGGGCCTCTCCGATCGGGAGAACCTCGCATTCGATGTGGACGACTTCGCCACCGCCTTCCTTAGGCTCAAGGGCGGCGTAGCCCTCAACCTCAACATCTCCTGGGCCGCGCATCAGAAGGATGCCGACGTCCACAACGTGGACTTGCACGGCACGAAGGCGGGGGCTTCCCTTTACCCTGGGGTCGTCTATTCCTACGACGCGGCGGCCAAGTCGACCTTCGATCTGGAGAACCTGAAGGTAGACATAAAATATCCGCACCGCGATCGCTTCGTCCATTTCGTCAGGGCTATCCGGGGCGAGGAAGCGCTCTGCGTGACCATCGAAGAAGCCATGGCAGTCCAGAAAACCTTGGACGCGATCTATCGCTCCGCACGGGAAGGCCGGGAGATCCGGCTGGACGGAAAGGAATGAGGAGGACGCGATGAAAAAGCTTCCGGTAGCCGTCCAACTGTATTCAGTCCGCGACGAGCTGGAAAAGGATTTCTTCGGCGTCTTGGAGCGCGTAAAGGTCATGGGATTCGACGGGGTGGAGTTCGCCGGGTACTACGGCAATTCCGCGGCCGAGATCAGGAAGCGGCTCGACCGCCTGGGCCTCTCTGCGGTCTCGGCGCACGTTCCCTTCGATGCGATGATGGAGGACGTACCGGGAACCCTGGAGTTCCACCGCGAACTCGGCACGCCGTACCTCGCGGTGCCCTACCTGGACGATGCGCGCCGGCCCGGCGGGCCGCGGTGGTCCGAGACGGTGGCGCTGATACGCGAGCTCGGTGAAGCCTGCCACCGCTCGGGCATCCAGCTCCTCTACCACAACCACGACTTCGAGTTCGTGAAGATCGACGGGGTCTACGGGCTGGACGCCCTCTACGCGGCCGTGCCGATGCCCTACCTCGCCACGGAACTGGACACCTGCTGGGTGCGGGTTTCGGGCGTAGATCCGGCCGCCTACCTCCGTAAGTACGCGGGACGGAGCCCGGTGGTGCACCTCAAGGATTTCATCTCGGGAGGGAAATCGGCAGGGAAACCCCTCTACGCATTGATCGATAAGACGGGGGCGGATCGGCCGGCGGAGACGGTGGATAAGTCGAGCTTCGACTTCCGTCCCCTCGGAATGGGTATGCAGGATATCCCCGCCATCCTCGCGGCCGCGGAGGATGCCGGCACGGAGTGGGTGGTCGTGGAGCAAGACCGATCCACGGACCGGCCCTCCATGGAGGCAATCGACCTGAGCAGGAAGTACCTCGCGACCCTCGGACTATAGCGGGACGGCGGGCCTGCAAGCGGGCCCGCCGGTCGCCAGGGCTGCCGGTGGAAGGCGGCCTCGCCCTGCGACGGCGGACGTGTTCCGCCTTATGCTATGGTCGCCTTGAGGACGAGAATGTCGTCTTTCGGCACGTCGCCGTGCATGCCGCGCTGACCGGTGGGAATCTTCGCCATCGCGTCCACGACATCCATGCCCTCCACCACCTTGCCGAAGACCGCGTAGCCCCAACCGGCGCCGGTGGGCGCCTTGTGGTCCAGGGCCGCGTTGTCCGTCAGGTTGATGAAGAATTGGCTCGTAGCCGAGTGCGGGTCGTTCGTCCGCGCCATGGAAAGGGTCCCCCGGAGATTCTTGAGGCCGTTGGTCGCCTCGTTACGGATCGGCGCCTCGCCCCGCTTCTGGTCCATGCCCGGCAACATGCCGCCGCCCTGCACGACGAAGCCGGGGATCACGCGATGGAATATGGTGCCGTCGTAGAAACCGGAACGGACGTAGTCCGCGAAGTTCTTCGCGGTATTCGGGGCTTTAAGGTCATCCAGCTCGATGAGGATCTTCCCCAGGCTGGTTTCGAACTGTACGCGGGTGTTTGCCATGATCTTCTCCTGGCCGGAGCATAGCCGAAAGCCGGACCTGGGGAAAGGTATGCGCCGGCATGCGGGGCAGCGACGTTCGCCGGGGACGCCGGGACGCCAAGACGCAGGGACTCGGGGACGCGGGGACGCCGAGACCGTCACGAGTGAGGGTTACTCCGCGGTCCGGATCGCGGCGATAACCGCGGAATCAGCGGTATTTCCGGGATCGAGGCCCGACGTCTCGCGGAGGACCGCGTCCAGGCCCCGCCTCAGGATCCCGGCGCGGAAACGGCGGTCGGCCTCCCAGAGCCTCCCTTCCTCGTCGGGGGCGGCGAAACGCAGCGCCGCGCGGTAGGCCGCGGCTATGGCCGGGCAGGGGAGACCGTGGGCCGCGCGGAGGAGCATCGCGCCGACGACGCGGTCGTTCCGGGCGAGTTTCCGGGGAAGGTCGCGGCCGACCCGGTGCACCGTATCGCCGAGGGCGCGATTCTTGAACCTGACGATGAGGTCGTCGACGTGCGCCGCCAATTCCGGCGCGGAGAAGGTCGCGGGGTAGGTCGCGCGGATGGCGGCAGCTCCCTCCGCCATGACCGCGCGGACCGCCGGCTCTACTCCTCCTAGGGACAGGGCGGCGGCCAAGAGGACGGCGCCGGGATCGGCCGCGTAACCGAAATAGGCCGTCGCCGCGTGTCCCAGGTTGTGGATGAAGAGCTTGCGGTCGACGTAGGCCCCGATATCGGCGGCCGCGACTATGCCCTTAACGGCCGGGACGCCGCAGCGGAAGGCGCCCGCGTTCACCACGAGGGAGTCGTGGTCTTCCGCGAAAAGCTGGAGGGGGTCCTCGGCTAGGTCCGCTTCCCGCATGAGGGGGACCATCTTGTCGATGCTCGCCTGTACGATCCCGACGCGCTCGTCCAGGGGGAAGGCGGGGCCGAGGGCCGCGGCGAGGCTATCGCGGAAGGAGCGGTCCGCGTTCCGCGCGTTTTCGGCGATGATGATATCGAGGGGGCGTTCGTTTCCGCGCCGCGCGCGTTCGGCTATGCCGGCGGCCAGGAAGGGGAGCACCGCGGGGAAGGCCGCCATACCGACGCTCGTCGCGACGAGGTCCGCGTCCGCGATCTCCGGTACGACGTTTTCAAGGCGGCGGCCGTCCAC
>JAEWSV010000304.1 GCA_023398155.1 Spirochaetota bacterium | reverse complement strand
TCGTCTTGCCGGCCCCGTTGAGGCCGAGGAGCCCGATCGTCGATCCGGGCTCGGCGACGAGATCGAGGCCCTCGAAGAGCGGCCTCTTGCCGTACCCGAAAGTCACGGCTTCGAATTTGACCATGATATACCTCCATGGTGTACTATGAGACTAATACACTATCGCGTAAGAAGATGGAAGTCAAGAGGAATCGGAGCCGAGGCGAAGCCGCGGACGCCCGGAAATCAGCGCTTTCCGGAATGGATGGAAATTTCCAACTTGGATTGCCCCTTGTCCACGGTGGACGCCCACAGAAGCGATATCTCGAGGGGCGTGAGCGAATTCTTGACCTGGTCGCGCAGACGCTCGTAGATCATGGCGCTCCTGCGGCTCTCGTCGAAAAGCTGACGATGCTTGGCGGGCAATACCGTTTGGATCTTGTCCTTTATTTTCGCGTCCAACCCGTCCGCGTAGGCTCCGACGAGCGTCTCGTAACCGGAAAGGATGCGTTCGGCGTACTCGAGGGAGAGGCGGTCGAACCGGGGGATAGCTCGCGTGTATTCGACGAGGCGGCCGAGCTCCCCGATCGCCTTGGCGTAGTCTTGTTTGAGCCGGAATCGATTCAGGGCCTCGCTCGCGATGATCATGAGCTGGTCGTTCGTCAGCGTGGTCTGCAAACCGTTGGATACCGCTTCGATCTCGAATGTCGGCATGTTCTGGTAGACGCGGATGAGCAGGGCGATGAGCGCGGCGAAGATACCGTCCTTCCAAGCGCCGGACTCGACGGCCCGGTAGAGCTCGAGAAGGTCGTTCTCGAAGCGGAGCTTGTAGCGTTGGGAGGCGTCGAAGACCACCTCCGCGACCGCGACGGCGATGCCCTTGAAGCTGATCCTTCCCGCGTCGAAAAAATCGATGGACGTTTTCTGGAGGAAATCGGGTAGCCGCTTTTTCCCTTCTACGGCGAAAGCCGTGCTCACGGCGCGCGTCACGATGATGCACGAGGTGTCGCCCGAAACCTCGTTCGCGCGTCCCTGGAGGCGGGCCGCGGTATTGACGACGCCGCCGGAAAGGTCGCCGTCGCGCGTGATGATGAAGGGCGTGAACTTCTTCCCTCCGGCGATCCCCGCGGATATGTGCATCTCCTCCAGGATTATCCTATAGCCGGTGCGGTGCTCGGTCTTACCGGAAAAGTTGATCGTCCGCCGCTTGGCGAAGTAGTCGATGATGAGGAGCGTCGTAGAGATGAGGTCGGCCGCGCTCGCTCCCACGAGGACCATCTCGTCGCCCTGCCGGCGCTGCAGGACCACGTTCTGCTCACGGGCGATCTTCGCCACGTCCACCTGGATCATATCGTCGAGCAGCTGAAGCATGGAGAGATTGTTCTTGTTCTTCTCGCAGAAGCGCGTATACCCGTGGAGGTCGAGGATGCCGACGTAGACGTCCGAAATGGTGAGGTTCCGCTTGAGGTCCCCGCAGCCTGAGTAGACCGGATGCGGGATGACGACCTCGTTCCATACTTTCGGGAAGGTGGCCGGATCGATATCCCGAAAGAAGCCCCAGTGGAGTTTGCGGATCAATTTGAAGAGGCGCGCGTATACCGCCTTAGTGCGGGCATCCTGGGGGAGCGACTTCGTCTGCTCCAGTAAGGCGGAGAAGCTCGTGATGCGCTCGTCGACGACGGCTTCCGCGAGGAAGCGGTACAATTCCGAGAGCGGGGTCGCCGCGGAATATTCCGAAAGGGTTTTCATGCGCCACCTCTCATCCAGTGTAGTGCCGCCGGCCGGGCGGCTCAACCCGAAACCGACCTGCGGACGGCCTTGACCTCCCTAAAGCCGCCGGGTACGGTAGCCCAGGAGTCGCCGTGCCCAGATACCGTATCCATCAAGTCGCCCTTTCCCTCGACGCCGGTGAAGCGGAACTCCCGCGGGCCGCGGCCCGGCTCCTCCGCGTGGAGCCGCGCGCGATACGGTCGCTCACGATCGAGCGCAAGTCCGTGGACGCACGCGACCGGAGCGCCCTCAAGCTGGTCTACGGGCTCCTGGCGGACCTCGATGCCGCGCCTCGGCGCAACGTTCCCGTCGCGGTCGCTTCTCCCGTCCCAGCGCCCAAGCCGTATGAGGCTCCCTCTACCCGTCGGGTTTTCCGCGAGCGGCCGGTCGTCATCGGCGCGGGTCCCGCGGGCCTCTTCGCGGCGCTCATCCTCGCGGAGGCGGGCGGCCGGCCTCTCGTGCTGGAGCGCGGCGACCGCGTTGAGGATCGGGAGCGGGTCATCCGCTCCTTCTCTTCCGGGGAGGCCCTCGACCCCGAATCCAACATCCAATTCGGCGAAGGCGGCGCGGGGACCTACTCGGACGGCAAGCTCACCACCCAGGTGAAGGACGAAGGCGGCCGTAACCGTAAAGTCATCGCCGAGCTGGTCGCGGCGGGCGCACCGGAAGAAATCGCCTGGCTCGCCAAGCCCCACGTCGGCACGGACAAGCTCGTGCTCGTAGTCGCGAACCTAAGGCGCAAGATAGAGGCGCTCGGGGGCGAGTTCCGCTTCCGTAACCGAGTTGACGATCTAACGGTTCAGGGCGACGCGCTCGCGGGAGTCGTCGTCAACGGGAACGAGCGCATCCCAACGGACGTCGCGGTCTTGGCTCCGGGTCACAGCGCCCGGGATACCTTCGGCCGCCTCGCGGCCGCGGGGATACGCATGGAGCGGAAGGCCTTCGCGATCGGGCTCAGGATAGAGCATCCGCAGGAGATGATCTCCCGCAGCCAATACGGAAGCTCATGGGATCATCCCGCCTTGCCCGTCGCGGATTACCGCCTCGCGGGCCGGACAGCCGACGGCCGGGGCGTGTACAGTTTCTGCATGTGCCCGGGAGGGACCGTCGTCAATTCGAGTTCGGAGGCGGACGGGGTAGTCTGCAACGGCATGAGCTACTTCGCGCGCGACGGCCGCAACGCGAACGCGGCTATCGTCGTGGCGGTCGGTCCCGAGGACTTCGGCGCAGGCGAACTCCTCGCGGGCGTGGAATTCCAGCGGCGGTGGGAGCGGCTCGCCTTCGCCGCGGCCGGCCGCTCCCACGCGCTTCCGGTCCAGCTCTACGGCGATTTCCGGGACGGGCGGAAAACGGTCGCCTTCGGCGCGGTCCTGCCGACGGTCACCGGCGCTACTGCCTTCGCGGACCTCGGCGCCTGCCTACCGTCCTTCGTCGCGCGGGGGATATCCGAGGGCATCGGACGTTTCGGTGCCTCGATCGAGGGATTCGACCGAGCCGATGCGGTCCTCACCGGCGTGGAAACGCGGACTTCCTCCCCCGTCCGTATTCTCCGCAACGAGGCGTGCGAATCGTCCCTACGCGGTCTCTATCCCGCGGGCGAAGGCGCGGGCTACGCCGGGGGCATCATGTCGGCGGCGATGGACGGCATCCGCGTCGCTGAGCGTATCCTCGCTTCCTGAATAGATCTTCAATCTGCGGCTCATACATGAAAAGAGAGTGAGCGCTCACTCGTCCTCATGTGCTATAGTATGAGGGACCAATCGAGGAGGCAGCATCATGGAACCGCGAACCGATATCGCTCCCGAACCGCGCCGATGGATCGTACTCATCGCCTACATGCTCGTCACGCTCGCCTGCGAGATCCAGTGGCTCGCTCACGCGGCGGTGGCTCGGGCTGCCGACGCCTTCTATTCAGGACAGTTCGACCCGGCCTCCATCCTCAACGTGGACGCGCTCGCGCTCGCGTACATGGTCGTCTACCTCGTGCTGTGCATCCCCGCCTCCCGCCTCATCGATACGCGAGGCATCAGGGTCGGCGTCGGGACCGGCGCCCTCCTCGTCGTCGCGGGCTCCGCGCTTAAGGCCGCGGGGGCGCGTTCGTTCGCGGCGCAGCTCGCGGGCCAGCTCGTGCTCGCCGCGTCGCAGCCCTTCATAATCAACGCGACGACTGCCATGACCGTGCGTTGGTTCCCGTTGCGCGAGCGCGGGCTCGCCGCCGGCCTCGCTTCCCTCGCCCAGTATCTGGGTTTCGTCGTCGCCCTCGCGCTCACGCCCCTCATGGTACAGGTGGATCCCGCGTTACCCGGTTACGGTGACGGTATGGAAACCGCGCTCCGGGCGTACGGCCTCTTTTCCGTGATGGCCGGCGCGGCCGCCCTCCTCTTCATCAAAGAAAATCCCGCCTATCGGCCCGCAGGGAACGCCGCGGACGGATCGCTCGCGTACGGTACGACGTTCAGGGCTTTCAAGACTATTTTTTCCAAGCCGGACATGCTCAAGACGCTTTTTCTCTTCCTGATCGGCCTCGGCGTGATGAACGCCCTCACCTCCATGACGGACGCCGTTGCGGGGTCCATCGGCGCGAAGGATTCGGACGGCCTCATCGGGGTGGCGATGATCCTGGGCGGCGTCATCGGGGCGGTCGCGGTCCCCGCGCTATCCGATAAGTTCAGACGACGTAAACCCTTCATCGTCCTCTGCGCCGCCCTCATGATTCCGGGCACGGCGGGCCTCGCCCTCGTCAAGAACATCAACCCGTACCGCTACGAGTGGCGGCTCGCGGAGGCCCCCGCGGGGGCTGAGGTGACGATACGGTCCGATATCCCCCACCCCGCTTTCCGGCCGGCCGTGTCGGGAACCTATCGCTTCGGTCTCGTATTGTCGGACAAGAAAGCCGGAACGGAGATCGAGCGCAAGGAGATAACGATCGACGGGAGGAGCGGACAGGCGGTGCTCCTCGACGGTACCGAGCGGGACGACGGAACCATCGCCGCGATCTACATGGCGGCGCTGCTCGCGGCGTTCGTATTCGGCTTCGCGGTCATGAGCGCGGGGCCGCTCGGGTTCCAGTACGCGGCGGAGGTCTCCCACCCCGCGCCCGAGGCGGCCTCCCAGGGAGCTTTGCTCCTCGTCGGGCAGCTCTCGGGGATACTCTTCACGGCGGGTATGTCAATGCGGCGAAACCTCTACCTGGACCAGTTCCTCTACCTGTTCGCCGCCCTCGCGGTCGTCATGCTGATCTTGGCCCTTAGGCTCGGCGAATCGCCCCTGATCGTTACCGAGGCCGAGAAGTATTCTTGAGGCGCGAGTATTTCTTGAGGTAGACGGCGCGCATGAGTACCGCCTCGACGAGGGGGATGCGCGCCGCTCCGCCGAGCCGTTCTCCGGCCAGTTCGGCGCGGCAGGCTTTTTCCACCACCATAGCGGCGGCTTCGGTGTCTGATGGATCGAAGTAGGAAAGGCGCGCGCCGACTCCGGGAATGAACGCGCAGGTTTTCTTCCCGACGCCGACGAGCTGCGCGAGGTCGTCCAGGACCATGCCGAGCCGGGTTTCCCTGAACGAGAAGGCGCGCGTGAACGGAGCCTGCGACAAGAGCGAACCGTCCGATTCCTTTGAGAGCCGATCCGCATCCCAGGCCGCGTCGACGGGGCAGGGGAAAGCCTGGGCGCCGGAGAGGGACGCGAGCCGGGCGGCGCATTCCGTTTCCAGGTCGCGGGCCGCGCGGAACGCCGAGTCGATGTCGATTCCGACGCAGACCGCTCCGTGGTTCGCCATGAAAGCGGCCGATGACGAACCGAGGGCGGAAACCGTGGCGGAGACCAGTTTCTTGGTGCCGGGAAGGGCATAGGCCGCGCAGCGTACGCCGCCGGAGACGCCGATGTCCGCCTTCGGGGCGGCGCTGCCGCTTCCACCGCTTCCGGCGCCGTCCGTCGGGGGAAGGTCCGCGCGAGCGGCGGCGAAGACGGAGGCCGCGGTCTGGTGTGTGTGGATCACCGCGCCGACGTCGCTGCGGCTCCGATAGATCGCCGCGTGGAGCTTCCGCTCTCCCGAAGGCTTGAGCGGACCGGACCATTCGCCCGAGAGTAGATCGACCACGACCACCTCGTCCGGACCGATGTCTTCGTACGCCACGCCGCTCGGCGTGATCGCCATGCGCCGCTCGTCGATCCTCACGCTGATGTTGCCCCAGGTCCGGGCTACGAGCCCTTCCGCCTCGAGCCGCCGCCCCGCTGCGGCGACCGCTTCCCGCGCCTCCCGTTCGGAGAGGCCGGCCGGCGCCGCGGCTTGCGGCGCCCCGGTTTTCCCGCTCGCGCTCACTTGGCCCCCTCGATACTGGCGAAGACCCGGTCGAAAGCCGCGAGCGCCTCATCCATGAGCTCGTCGGTGTACGCTGCGCTCGTATAGAGGCGCGATCCCGCGAGGGTCACGATGCCTTCGGCCATATAGGCGGCGCCCATCTCCTCCATGACCTTCTTCCGAGCGTGGATATTCTTCATGGTGGCGGGGACTTTCCAGAACTTGGAGAAGTCGATATCGAAGAGCATGGTCGCCACCGTTTCCAGATGGCAGATGGAACCTTGGTTGAAAGCGACGAAGGGGAGGCCGCGTTTCTCCATGATGGCCTGGAGTCCCGCGGTCAGGCGATCGCCGGCCCGGCCCGCTTTTTCGCAGGCGCCCGTCCGTTCGATCTCGGAGAGGGTGAAGTAGCCGGCGGCCGCGGACAGGGGGTTGGCGGCCATGGTCCCGCCGACGAGGGCTTTCTTCTGGCCGGCTTGGAGGCCCGCGGCCAGGAACTTCATGTATTCTTTCTTACCGCCGAGGCCGCCCGCCGAGGGGTAGCCGCCCGCGACGACCTTACCGAATACGGTGAGATCGGGTTCGATCCCGAAATAGCCTTGCGCGCCCGAGAGTCCGACGCGAAAACCGGTGACGACCTCGTCGAAGACGAGGAGGGCGCCGTATCGGTCGCAAAGCGCCCGGGCCCCCGCGGCGAAGCCCTTGCCGACGGGCCTGGTGCCGCTTTCCGGACCGAGGGGTTCCAGCATGACCGCGGCCGTGCCGCCGCGGAGCTTGTTGCGGTGTAGGACCCGCTCCAGGTCGGAAAGGTCGTTCGGATAGAATTCCTGCGTGTACTTGAAGACGTGCTTGGGCACGCCGTGGGCCTCGAAGTGGCGGGTACCGGGGATGCGGAGACCGTAGGCGAGCTGGTCGCTCCAGCCGTGGTAGGCGCCTCCCATCTTCACGACGTTCTTTTTCTTCGTAGCGAGCCGCGCGACCCGAATGGCGGCCATGCAGCCTTCGGTGCCCGAGCCGAGCATGCGGAACTGCTGGACGGCCGGCATGCGGTCGGCGATGAATTTGGCCAGCTTGAGCTCGTACTCGTGGAAGAGTCCGGTCGAGGGGCCCGTGTAATCGAGGAGCTCTTTGACCTGGGCGAGCACCGCGGGCGGATTGGAGCCGAGCACCGTCGGGCCGCCGGCCTGGAGGAAATCGAAGTACCGGTGCCCGTCGATGTCGAAGAGGAAGGGACCCGATGCCCGGTCGAAGACGAGGGGGAAAGGATAGTTGAAGGCGAGGTTGTGTTGGACGCCGCCGGGGATATAGTTCTTGGCCTCGTCGATCATGGCCTTGGACTTGGCGCACCCCTTCTCGTAGAATTCGCTCACGTACGCCGCGAGCGCGTCCTGCCTGAGGCGCTGGATGGGAAGCCGTTTCAGCGCATCGAGTTTGCGGGAGACCTCGGCGAC
>JAEWSV010000129.1 GCA_023398155.1 Spirochaetota bacterium | reverse complement strand
GGCGATCGCCGTACTCCTCATGTGGCTCGTCACCGAAGTCCTCTGGCGCGCGGGCATACGCCGGTACACGGGGGTGGGCGCATGAGTGGCTCTCCGCGCCTTCGCGGCCTCGCGACCCTCTGGGGCCGGGCGTTCCGGTCTTCCTTCGCCAACCAGGCCGCCTACCGCGGCGACTTCATCCTCAACCTGGCCGTCTCCCTCCTCTTCGAGATGCTCGCGCCGCTGGCCACGATCCTGACCTACGCCTCCACCGACGGCGCGGGCTTTCCCGGCTGGACCATGGAGGAAGCCCTCCTCATCCAAGCGGTCTTCCTCCTCGCCCGCGGCATCGCCTTCCCGCTCTTCTTCGGCATCGTATGGGTGGTCTTCAACCAGGTACGCGAAGGCACCTTCGAATTGACCCTCCTCCGCCCACGCTCGCCGCTCCTCGTCGCGATAGCGGCGGGAGTGGACGTGAGCGGCTTCGGCCAACTCGCGGGCGGCCTCCTGCTCTTCGGCTGGATCGTCGGCAAGCTCGCGATCGACGCGACGCGCATCCTGCTGTTCCTCCCGATCCTCGGCCTCTCGGTGCTGACCCTCCTCGCCTGCGCCCTCTTCATGTCCGGCACCCTCTTCGTCTGGATCGGGAACGCCCGCGTCCTGGAGCTCCTGGACTCCATCCTCATCTTCGGCCGCTACCCCGGTTCGATCTTTTCCTCGCTCTTCCAGCTATCCCTCGCGGTGCTGATCCCCGTTTCCATGATCGCCCTCTTTCCCGCAGAGGTCCTCCTCGGCCGGACGAACGGGCTGCTCTATCTCGGCATTCCGGCCTGCCTGGCCTTCCTCGGCCTCAGCGTCGCGTTCTGGAACCATATGTGCGGCAAATACGCAGGAGGCGGCGGATGACAACGATAGAGGTGCGCGACCTCGCCAAGACCTACATGACCTACAAGCGCGGGTCCGGCTTCGCGGACATCCTCAAGAGCGTCTTCGCGCGCGAGGCCCAGGAAGTGCGGGCCCTCAAGGGCATCAGCTTCAACGTCCAGGAAGGAGAGCTGGTCGGCTTCCTCGGTCCGAACGGCGCGGGCAAGTCGACCACCCTCAAGATCCTCACCGGAGTCCTCCACCCGACTTCCGGCAGCGTCGACGCGCTCGGCTTCTGCCCCTGGAAGCAGCGCAAGCGCTACGTGGCGAACATCGGCGCGGTTTTCGGCCAGAAATCCCAGCTCATCTGGGACATCCCGCCCATGGACAGCTTCCTCATGAACCAGGCGATCTACGGCATCCCGGATGGCCAATTCAAGGAGACGCTCGGGGAGCTCTCCGGCCTCCTCGGCGTCGAGGAGCTCATGAAGAGGCCGACGAGGAACCTTTCACTGGGCGAGCGGATGAAGTGCGAATTCATCATGGCCATGCTGCACCGGCCGCGGGTCGTCTTCCTCGACGAGCCGACCATCGGCCTGGACGTGATCGCGAAAGAGACGATCCGGGACTTCATCTCGCGCATGAACGCGGCCGGCGTCACGTTCATCCTCACGACCCACGACCTGGCCGACGTGGAACGCCTCGCCCGTCGCGTCATCGTGGTCAACCACGGCGAAGTAGTCTTCGACGACGGCTTGGAACGGCTGCGGGGCTTCTTCGGATCGCGCAAGCGCATACGCCTCGTGACGGCGGAAGCCGCCGCCGACTTGGGGCTCGCGGGCCTCAGGGAGACCGGCCGCGCGAGCGATACGGACGTCGCCTACGAGCTGGATCTGTCGGTCACGCCGCTCAACCGGTTCATCGAGCGGGCGAACGAGCGCGCCTCGATCCGGGACATGTCGATAGAAGAGATACCCATCGAGAGCGTCGTGGCGGCCCTCTACGAGGGCAAAGAGCTTAACCGATAACTCATCGGTCCTTTCATCTTTCCTCACGGCCTCCTCACGGAGCGGGATTAGGCTCCCGCGTGGCACCGGTAATCGGTCGCCGCCACCTATCAGGAGGAACACGTGAAAAGAATAATCGTATCCATCGCCTTCGCCGCCTTGCTGGCGACCGCCGCATCCGCGGAGAACATGAGTCTGGACGTCGGCGGCTCGTTCGTGGCCTACGACCTCACCGAAGCCAACGCCGATCTGACCTACGCCGTGGATCCGTTCGCCAATTTCGGCTACGCGATGAAGCTCGCCAACGGAATGGGCCTCAAGCTCTTCCTCAACGCGGACCTCTGGTACAAGACCTTCAACGGCGGAGACGATACGGGAACCTCGGCCCAAATTAATCCCGGCGCCACGCTCACCTCGGGCGACCTCACGGCAACGCTGAGCCTGCCCCAGATCATCAACGCCCCGGCATCTGAGACGGAGAAGTTCGGCGCCAAAACCGTCTCCTCCAAGGGCATCGGCTATTATGCCGGCAAGAGCTACGACGAAGCGTTCTTCTCCACAGCCTACGCGAAGGTCGCCTACAAGGTCGCAGCCGCGGAAGGACTCGCCGTCACGCCCGCGCTTGAGACGGAGATCCTCTTCGCCCCCGAAGCGGGCATCGCATCCCTCAAACCCGCCGTCACCGTGGCCTCCGGCATCGTGAGCGCCGACGCGAAGGCGAGCTTCTATCTCCTCCCCGAGGACTACGACGAGGACAACGACTTCTACCTCTACGCCGATCCCAAGGTGTCCGTGAAGCTCGACTCCGTGGCCAAGGGGCTCGCGGCCTCGCTCGCGGCGTCCATCCCCCTCACCGAGACCGAGAAGATCGGGTCCTCCATCACGCCCGCGGTGGCCTACAAGTTCGACGCCCTTTCCGTCTCGTTCGACCTCAAGTTCAACAAGCTCTTCATGGACGAAGACCTCGACGTGAAAATGCAGCTCGAACCGACGATCAAGCTTTCCTACGGCCTCAAGTTCTAAAGAACAAAATGATCGAGGGAACGGTTCCGCTCGACGCGGAGCCGCGCTTCCCGCGGGTACCCCGCCAATAACCCGGTCCGGAATAGATCGAGCGCCCGGCAGATCCTCCCGGCCTCGATCCTCCGGATCGGTCCCGCGGGGTACCCGTTCTTCTCGCCCCCGCCGACATTCTTTCGTAATCGTTCGGCTTTTCCCGTTTTCCGCGGAAATGATGCTAAAATGAAGGCAGGCCCTCGAACGATACTGCGCAACGGCACGCTCGGAGGCTTTCCCCAGCGGGTAGTCCTCGGGCCGGTCCAGACGGATACCGTCGCCCGCCCGGCTCGATCCTCCGGCCCGGCGCACCGAAGCGGCCCTCGGGCTACCCGCTCCCTTCCCCACGCCGAGTCCGGTAAAAACGACGGGACGGCGCTATGCTTGACGACATGATCGCCCTACTCGGCACCCGCCCTTCCCGCTCCGCCCGTTCCGCGTTATCCCTCGTTGCCGCGTGCGTCCTCTCGTCGGCGGCGATTTCCTGCGCGAGCCTGGACGCGCTTTCTCCCGCGCCGCCCGAGTCCGTAGGCGCGGAACCGGGCGCGAGCGGTTATACGTCGGCTCAGGCCGCGCTCGCCGGACAGGCGCGCGCCCTCGTTGGAGAGCGGGACCGTATCGAGGTGAACGGCGTCCGCTTCAACGCGGACTGTTCGGGGACGATGCTCGCGGTCTTCTACGCCGCCGGCCTCGACCTCCGGCCCGGCTTCAACCGGGTCAGGGGCGACACGGGGGTCGAGCGGCTCTACAACCTCATGGAAAGCGCGGGGCTCTTGGACGATTCCGACCTTCCTCAGCCCGGTTCCCTCGTGTTTTGGGACGATACCTACGACCGGAACGGCGACGGCAAGAAAAACGACCACTTGAGCCACGTCGGCTTGATCGTATCGGCGGACCGCGGGGGGAACCTCAGCTACGTGCACTACCACTACCGCGACGGCGTCGTGGAGGAACGCATGAACCTCCGCGAGCCTTCCGTGGCCATAAAAAAAAGCGGCGGAGCCGACGTGGTCGTCAACTCCCCGCTCCGTATGAAATCCTGGAAACCCGATACCGCTTCCCTGGCGGGCGAACTCTACCGCGCAAGCGCCAGGTCGTACGAATACCCGGGCGACCGCCTCGCGGCCGGCCGTTGAGGGGCTATTTCGGTTCGCGCCGGGGCTCGACTACCTTCCGCTCCTCGCGGAGGCCTTCCAGCAGCGCGATCACCTGGCGGCTCGCCTCGGAGGATTCCGGGTAGCTCGCCGCATCGAACTTCTCCACCGCGAGCGCGTAGGCCGCCGTGGCAGCGGCCCAGGCGTCGGGGATGCGCTCCGCGGCGTTCACCCGCTGCCCGAAGCTGATCCGCATGAAGGCCCGGTTCTTGAGGTTGTACGCCACCCAGCGCTGGTATTCCGTCTCGGCTTCCTGCCGCGCGATCACGGCGAGCCGCTCCGACTCCTCGGCCATCTCTATCGAGGCCTGGAAATCCCCGGCATCGAAGGCGGCCTCCGCGGAGCGCTTCAGATCCAGGGACTTACGGTAGTTCGGGTTTTCCGTGAGCGTATTCTGGGCAAGGGCCGACACCGTCGTCAGCACGAAGGCGGCTACGACCGCCGCGAGCTTTTTCGCCTTGCTCATTGCACGTCCCCTTCTTCAACCGCCATATCGTCCTGGATTTGCTGTATCGCCATCTCGGTTTCATCCAGGGCGGCGGCGGCCTTGTCCAGAGCTTCGCGGGCGCGGACGCGCCGGTCGGCCGCGAGCGAGGCGGAATCGAGGAAGCCCTTTTCCGCCGTTTCGTAGCCCGTGAGCGCTTCAAGGAACTTGCCGGCGGTCGCGTCGGCATCCGCCTGCTTCACGGCCGCTTCGGCGGCGCCATACGGCTCCTTAGCGGCGACTTTCGCCTTTTCCGCGTCGGCCTTGGCGCGGGCCGCGGAAACGGCCGAACGTTTCTCTCCCAGTTTCTTCGCGAAACCGTCGGCTATCGTCTTATCGTACAGGGGCGCGGCGGCATCCAACTCAGCCTTGGCCACGGCGTTGTCTTTTCCGAACGCGGCTTCGGCCGCGGCGAAACGTTCTTCCGCCTGCCCAAAAGGCCCCGGCGCGTAAGCGTCCAGGCCGTTCGCCAGGATGAAGGCGCGGCTCGCCTTGATCTTATCCATCTCCGCTTGCGGAGCTTCAGGCGCTGCGGGAGCTGCCGGCGCTTCCGGCACTGCGGGGGCTTCCGGCGCCGGGGCGGGCTCCGGTTGGGGAGCCGGCGCAGGGGCAGCGGCGCAGCCGGCCAGTAGGAAAGCTACCGCCATCGCCGCCAATGAACCATACCTGAATCGCAAAATGACCCTCCCGGAAGGAATGATGGTCCGGAGGCGAAGCCCCCGCCTATCTCAGTTTCTCTCCTATCCGATCAAACGTCAAGCTTCGCCGACGATGTTATCTCGACGCTCCCGATGATTTCCGTCAACATAGAGTCCAAAGCCCCGGCGTAATCCCGCGCCGCGACGATGATATCGGGTACCGCCTCCCGCTCCAAGCGGAACCCCACGGCTCCCGGATGGCCGCCGCCGTTCGTGATGCCCAACTTCGCTATCGCCTCCCTGAGGTCCAGGGAAGTGAACGCCTGGCTGCGCCTGAGCCTGAACTGGACGAAGTTGGAGAGGGCCGGATCGTCGTAGTACCCGACGAAGCCCAAATAGCCGCCGTCCTCGGCGAGCCGGTCCACCACCGCCCGCGAAACCGCTACCGTGGTGTCGTTCCCGAAGTTTTTGAAAAGCTCCCGCGAGCTATCCTGATCCAAGACGGCGAAACGGAGCCTCCCCACCTGCTGCGCGTGCGAGATGATGAAGCGGAAGCAGGCTTCCTCGTCGTAGGAAAGCGCGACGAGGGCGGTGAACACCTGCTCCTTATTGGAGAAGTTACCGCTCCCGGTACGGGTCTGGCACTGGAGCATACGCTCGAAGAGGGTGCTGAACCGCGTATAGAACCAACGCTCGCGGTGCGTCTTGAGGTACCGGCCCATGCGCGAATCGCCGATCATCCCGGTGAGGATGGCGAGCACGAGGTTGCGGCTCATGAGCTCGGTGATCTGGTACTTGGAGACCATCGCGTCGTTCTTGCCCAACTTGATCGCCAGGAAGGAGATTATCTCGCAGGTGCTGGAGGCCTCGTACACCAATCGATACTCGGGATCTCCGAAATAGCGGCTGTCCGCCTCCAGGTGGTGATCGAGTTCGATCTTGGGGACGGCGGGATTGTCCTTTATCGCGGCGTACCGTTCGGCTCGGTCGATCATCGACGGCTTCGGCGTATCGACGAGTACCAAGGCGCCGCAGGGCGGCAGGGGCTCGTCGTGGATGATCCCGATGGCGTTGTAGCGGCAGATGTTCACGAGGTACTGGAAATTGTCCTGGACCGGTCCGCCGAAGGCCACGACGGCCTTCTTGTTCAGTTTCACCGCGAGGAGCGCGAAAGCCACCATGGAGGCGACGCAATCCTCATCGGGGTCCTTATGGCCGATGATGATGAAGTTGTCCCGCTCGTCCAAGGCCGCGATGACGTTGGCGATGATGCGGTTCTTTTCCCTGATGGTCGCGATGGTCCGTTTCGGTTCCTCCTCGGGCCGCCGCCAGGCGATCGCCCGGTCGCGGCCCGCTTCCTTGGCCTGGTACAAGGCCTTGTCGGCGCGTTCCTTGAGCAGCTCCGTGTTGGAAGCCGAACCGGGGAACGACGCGAGGCCGATGGAACAACTGATCCGGAGGTCGGGATGTTCCTTGAACTCTATCGAACGGACCGCGGCGCACACCTCCTCGCACTTCTTGAGAGACTCGCCCGCGGTCCGCTGGATCACGAAGCAGAATTCGTCGCCGCCGTAGCGGACGAGGATATCCTCCTCGCCGAACACGCGCCTGAACGCCGCCGCTATGTCCAGGATGATGCGGTCGCAAAATTCGGCTCCGAAATCGGCGTTGAGCTTCCCGAAACGGTCCAGATCGAACATGGCGAAGGAAAGTTCGGTGCCCTCGCGCTTAGCCCGTGCGACGAAGGACTCGAAGGAATCTTCCAGGTAGCGCCGGTTGAACAGGCCCGTCGCGGCGTCGGTGACCGCGCGCTTGCGGGCCGAATCGCCCCACTGGACCATCTGGGAAAGGAAAGCGCCGGTCTTGAGGAGCCGCCCCCCAGCGATCTCCAGCATACGCTGGAGCACGCCCATCGCCGCGCGGGGATACTCCTCCATCAAGGCGTCGAAATCCTCCGCGGCGAGCACGAGGCATTCGGTCGGCTCCACCGCCGTGCAGGTCGCCGAACGGGGGGCGCGTTCCAGGAGCGACATCTCGCCGAAGAAGCCGCCGCGGCCGACCCGCGACAGTTCGATATCTTCCGCGTCCTGCGATCGTATCGTGATGGCGACCGTCCCGTCGGCGACGACGAAGAGCTCCTCGCCCTCCTCGTTCTCGCGGAAAACCGCCGTGCCCTTCTTGAAGGACCTGCGGTGCATCTTGGCGGCGATGACTCCGAGGTCGGCCGTAGCGAGGCCGGAGAATATATCGATATCGCCCAGAAGGGCGGCTTTATTACGCTTCGTTCCGTCCTTCATCACGCGTCCTCCGGGAACAGGATCAGCGAGCCGCCGCGGCCGCGCGCCGTGAGGGGTAGCCCGGCGCTGGCCTTGATCAGGGATTCGGCGTCCGCCCCGTGTTCATCGTAGAGGGCGATGCCGAAGCTCATGCTCAGCTTGAGCTCCCCTTCTCCCGCCAGGGAGGCCACGTCCAGGGCCGTGAGGCGATCCTGGATGGCCTTGGCGGCTTCCAGTGCCCGATCCCTACCCATTCCCGGATAGATCACGGCGAGCTCGTTCCCCATGTAGCGCACGGCCGTGCCGTCCTTGCCGACCGCCCGTTCCAGCTCGCCCGCCATGAGCACCAAGGCGGCGTCGCCGACCTCATGCCCGAAACGGTCGTTGATCTCCTTGAAGTTGTCCGGTTTCATCATGATGAGCGCGAGCGGAGCGGCCAGGAGCCTCGGGAGGTTTTCTTCGAGATAAGCCTTGTTGAGCAGGCCGGTGAGCTTGTCTCCGTAGACCTGTTTCCTGAGTTCGCGCACCCACGGAGAGTTTTCCTTGACGAGGGCGTTGGATTTACGCGTGCGGCCGGAGATCACGAGGAGGAAGGAGCGCATGATCCGCGCGGCCATCGCCGGTTGGGAAGAGAGCGCGGCCTGCAGGTTCGCGCCGCCCGCGGGGAAGGCCAACACCGCCGACTCGCCGTCAGCCGCAGCGGTCGCGTTGCGGGCCGTACGGGTCAAGAGTTCGAGCTCGCCGAAGGAATCGCCCGCGACGAACTCGGCGAGCACCGCGCCGTCCGGCGAACGTATGACGATATCCCCCGAGGCGACCAAGTAAAGCCGATCGCCCGCGTCGCCCGGTTCGAAGAGTTTTTTGCCGTCTTCGCATCGGATGAACTCGGACCGCTCCGCGAGGAACTCGAGCTCATCCCTGGAAAATGAAGAGAACAAGGCGGACTTCGCCAGGAGATCCGCCGCTCCGGGAAGGGACGGAGAGCCTCCCTTTACCCCCGATGACTTTTTCATAGAGCAAGTGTAACGCCCTTTCTTCCTTTTTAGAAATGTCTTGACGAAGAATTAGTCTTCTTGGCACGCGCCGGATCGCGTATTCCCGTCCGTTTGGCTCTCGCAGAGGGGAATTTTCGCGCCCGACGCGTCCACGTTCACGAAAGTGACCGTCGTGGAAAAGATCTGGTACTCCGCGCTGCCGCCGGGGGCGTCGCAATGGACGTCCACCGTGTAGTTCATGCTCGTAGTCCCGCGATGGGTCTGCCGGATGTCGAAGCGCAGGATGGACCCCGTCGGCGCCGACCGATGGAATTCCACCCGGTCCATGCCGCGCGTCACGAGCCTGCAGCCCGGATTTTCCCGCGCCGCGGCGAGCCAGGCGTACTCGTCCACCCAAAGCAAGAGCTGACCGCCGAAGAGGAAGCCGTGATGGTTGAGGTGCTCGGGCCGAACGATGGTGAAGGTTTCCATGGGCGGGATACTATGCCGCGGACGGCAGCCGCGCAATGGGGCCCTAGTGTCACGAAGATTGGAGATACGGATTGGGAGTCCGGGGGGCGTCACGGGAGGCCGAGCGCCCGCAGTCCATCCGGCACGCCCCCCGCGGCGGGCCTCCTCGCCTCGGACGTAAGGTCCTCGGCTGTGGGGTCCCGCCGTCCCCCGGAGCCCTATCCCCGTTCATTTTCCGGTGGCGGGCCTACCGTAAAAGCGGTACTCTCGGCGTATGAAAACGAAACTGAGCCGCGTCCTGGAGCGGGAGCTCTTCGGGAGCGAGAACCTCCCCGGCCGCGAGGAGATGCTCCGCGCCTTCATGGACCGGGACGCGTCCTGCGACGGCATCTTTTACGCCGGCGTGACCTCCACCGGTATTTTCTGCAAACCCTCCTGCCCTGCCCGGAAGCCCAGGCCGGAAAACGTCGAGTTCTACGCGACCGCGAAGGAGGCCCTGTTCGCCGGTTTCCGGCCCTGCGCCCGCTGCAAGCCCCTGGAGAGCGGCGACGATACGCCCGATTGGGTGCGCTCGCTCGTGGAGCGCGTGGAGGCGGCCCCCAAGCGCCGCATCAGGGATGCCGACCTCCGAGAGGCGGGCATCGACCCGGCGGCGGCGCGCCGAGTCTTCCTCCGCAAGTTCGGCATGACCTTCCAGGCCTACTGCCGCGCCCGGCGCCTCGCGAGCGCGTTCACCGCGATCAAGAACGGGGGGGACCTGGACGACGCGGTGTTCGACCACGGCTGGGAATCGCACTCGGCCTTCCGCGACGCCTTCGCCAAGCTCGCCGGCGCGCCTCCCGGGACCGCGCGTTCGGGAGACTTCGTGCGCCTCGCGTGGATCCAGACGCCACTCGGCCCGATGGTCGCGGGCGCGACGGAGACCGACGTTTGCCTCCTGGAATTCACCGACCGGCGCATGATGGAGGCCCAGCTCGATACCGTCGCGCGGCGCTTCGACCTGCCCGTGATCCCCGGCGAAAGCCCCCTCTTCGAAGCGCTGCGCTTCCAGCTGGCCGAGTACTTCGCGGGTACGCGGAGATCCTTCGACCTGCCGCTCTCGTATCCGGGCACCGACTTCCAGCGCCGGGTCTGGGAAGGGCTGCTCCGCATCCCCTACGGCCAGACACGGTCGTACGCCGACCTGGCGCGGGACCTCGGCCTCCCGCCGGGGGCGAGCCGGGCCGTGGGCCACGCCAACGGCCTCAACCGCCTGGCCATCCTCATCCCGTGCCACCGGGTGATCGCGGCGGACGGCGGCCTCGGGGGCTACGGCGGCGGGCTCTGGCGCAAACTCCGGCTCCTGGAGCGCGAGGGTTCCGCGGCGGGGATCGTCGCATGAAGCCCGTCGACATCTTCCTCCTCTTCTTGCTCGCGGCCATCTGGGGCGGCTCCTTCATCTTCACCCGGGTCCTCGCCCCGGAACTCGGCCCGGTCGTCACCGCCTTGACGCGCATCGTCATCGCGGGCGTACTTCTGGTCGCCCTCTTCGCGGCGATGCGCGTGCGCATGGACTGGCGGCGGAACTTCCGGCACTACTTCGTGGTCGGCGCCGTCAATTCGGCCCTGCCCATCACGCTCTTCAGCTACGCGGCCCTCCATATCCCGGCCGCCGTATCCTCGGTGGCGAACGCGCTCACGCCCGTCTGGGGCGCGATCTTCGCCGCCCTCCTCCTCGGGGAGCGCCTCACCGGCCGCAAGGCGACGGGACTCGCCCTCGGCGTGGCCGGCGTCGCCCTCATCGCCTTCCGCGGGGGGGCGGGTACGGCCGCCGCCGGAGAAAGCATCGCGATACCCGTCCTCGCCTGCGTCCTCGCGACGGTCTCCTACGGCTTCTCGGGTTCCTACATCAAGCGCTGGGCATCCCACATACCTTCCCGGGCCATGACCGCCGCGAGCCTCCTCTGCGCGGGCCTCCTGCTCGTGCCCTTCGCCTTCGCGAGCCCGCCGCCGCCGGGCGATATCTCGATGAAGATATGGGCCATCGCGGTCGCCTTCTCCCTCCTCTGCAGCGCCGTGGCCTACCTCATCTACTTCCGCCTCATCGCTTCGGCGGGCGTGACCCAGGCCCTTTCGGTGACGCTCCTCATCCCCGTCTTCGCCTTCTTCTGGGGCATCCTCATCCTCGGCGAGAGCATCGAGCCCGTCGTGATCGCGGGGGCCGTCCTCACGCTCGCTGGCACCGCCCTCATTTCGGCGACCGGGAAGAAGAGACCCTTGCCCGCGGCAACGGATACCGTTAGCTTGAAAGAGCAGTGAATACCGCATACGGCGAAAGCCGATCCTGCGCGGTCCTCGGCCAACGCTCGGCCGGCGGTCGCGGACGAATCCTGAGGCTGGAGCGCGCCTTCGACTTCGAGTGCGGCCAATCGATCGGGCTCTCCGACGATCCGCTCCTCGCACCGCGCCGCTACAGCGTGGCGAGCGGGAGGGACGAGCCCTGGTTCGATGTCCTGTACACGGTGGTGGAGGACGGGGCGCTCACGCCCCGCCTCGACCTCCTCCGCGAAGGCGACGGCATCCGGGTCTACGAGCCCGTCGGCGCCTTCTCCGATTCGGGGGAAGGCAGGGTCTGGTGGATCGCGAACGGCACCGGCGTGGCGGCCTTCGCCTCCTTCTTCCGCTCGGGTATCCGGGCGAACCGCGCGCTCATCCACGGAGTCAGGACGAGCGCGGAGGCCTACTTCTCCGACGAATTCCGCGCGGCCGCCGGGGCCGCCGGGGCCGCCGAAGCCGGAGGCTTCCAGTACGTGGTGTGCGCTTCCCAGGGCGGCGATGCCCCCGCATCGGATACGGCCCCTGCATCGGATCAAGCCCTCGCCGCAGTGCGGGGCCGCCTCACCGACTGGCTCGTCGCCGAGGGCCCCAAGCGCTTCGGCGCGGGCGACCGTTTCATGCTCTGCGGCTCATCCGGGATGGTGGTCGATGCCCGTGAAATTCTGATAGGATTGGGATACCGCCATGACGATATCGACTGCGAAATCTACTTCTGAAACCCTCAAGCCGCGCCTCCTCGGCCTGGCCCTTCCCGCCCTGACCGAGATCCTCGCGGGCTACGGCGAGCCGGCCTTCCGCGCCGCCCAGATCTACGACTGGCTCTACAAGAAGAAAGCCGTCTCCTTCGACGAGATGAAGAATCTCCCCGCCTCCCTCCGCGGCCGTCTCTCCGCCGACTGGGAGGTCGGCAGGGCGGAGCCGAGGTCCGTCTCCGAATCCGCGGACGGCACCAAGAAATACCTGTTCGTCGCGCCCGGCGGCAAATTCATCGAGAGCGCCTACATCCCGGAGCCCGATCGCGCGACGCTCTGCGTATCCACCCAGGTCGGCTGCAAGATGGGCTGCCTCTTCTGCGCCACCGGCCGCCAAGGCTTCCAAGGCCAATTGGACGCCGGCGCCGTCGTGAACCAGTTCCTGAGCCTCCCCGAACGGGACCGGATCACGAACATCGTCTATATGGGCATGGGCGAGCCGCTCGACAATCCCGAGGGCACCTTCGGGAGCCTGGAACTCCTCACCTCCGATAAGG
>JAEWSV010000067.1 GCA_023398155.1 Spirochaetota bacterium | reverse complement strand
GGACACGGCGCCCGCGGCTCCCGCGCCCGCGGCGAGCCAAGCGGAGGCCGCCCAGCCCGCGGCTCCCGCGCCGGCCGCTCCCCCGGTAAAGATTTCGGCCGCCGTTACGGCGACGCTCGTGAAATTCACCGCGAAGGCCGAGACGACTATCGCGCCGCCCGCGCCGATCAAGGCCGAATCCATGAAGAAGCTGGAAAAACTTCCGGAGACCCTCTCCGCGGCTCCCCCCGTTCCGAAAGCTGAAGCCGCCCCGGCGCCTGAACCCATACCGGTCGCGGCTCCCGCGGAGACCGCTCCCGCGGCGGCCCCGGTCGCCGCCGCTCCGGCCGCGGCGGCCCCGGCGGCAGCCCCAGTAGCTGCGGCTCCGGTTGAAGAGCCGGCGCCCGCGCCGCTCATGGTCAAGTTCACCGTGGCCCAGGCCGATTTCGTCGGCGGCGTCGTGGCTTCCGGCAGCCGTTTCCACCTCGCCGATGTCCAAGGCCGTCTCTATAGTTTCGCCGCGGACGGAAGCGGCAGGAAAACCTTCAAGGGCGACGGCGCGAGCAACGAGAACTCGCGCCCCGTCCCGATCGGCGAGACCGTTTACTACGCCGGATCGGCCGCGCTCGTCGCCTTCGACGCGCTTTCGGGCGCGCAGCTCTTCGCGCGGCCCCTCGACTCCACGAATTCCGGGTTCTTCGGCCGGCGCCCCGCCTTGGCCGGCGACAAGCTGTTCGCGTCCTCGGATGCGGGCCTCGATGTCTTCAATCCCAAGACCGGCGAGAAGATCGGCACCGTTGCCTTGAGCGAGGGCTCCGACATGACGCCCGCCGTCTCCGGCGGTTCGGTCTACATCGTCACCCGGAGCGGAGTCTTCTGCGAAGTCTCCGCGGGCACCCTCAAGGTGGTTTCCACCGTGGACACCAAGGCCGTCGAGCCCATCGCCGCCGCTCCGCTCATCGCGGGGGACCGCGCCTACTTCGCGGACCGGAAGGGCACCGCCTTCTGCGTCGACCTCGCGGCCAAGACGGTCGCGTGGAAGCGGCCGCTCGAGGCGGGCAAGACCATCAGCGTCTTCGATGATCCGGTCGCGGCGGGAAAAACCATACTCTTCTTCGGTAAGAGCGCCGTCTACGGCCTGGCCGCCGCGGACGGAACGCCCGCTTTCGCGCCGGTACGAAACGCGGCGGGCGCCCCCTGCGTCGTCGGCTCGACCGTCTGGTACGGCGGGAAAGATAATACTATCGTCGCCCTGGACGGGGCGACCGGCAAGGTAGCGGCCAAACTCCAAAGCGACGCCCCGATCGTCGGCCGTCCCGCCGCCGCGGGCAACAGCGTCGCCTTCCCCCTGGCGTCCGGCGCCGTGGGAGTAGTGGACGCCGCGCGGACCCTCGCCGAGGGAGGAACGCGTTGATGTCGGGTAGATTTTTAAAAGCGGCGATTCTGGCTTGCTGCGCTTCCGTCGCGGCGTTCGCTGCGGGCCCGGTCTCCAAACCGCGCTTGGCCGTGTTCGCGTTCTCCAACGAGACGGGGAACCCGGTCTACGACGCGGTTTGCGCGAGCGCGGGCCGCAGCCTGCTCCTGACTCTCCGCCAGCTCTCCCTCTATGACCTCGAGACGCTTCCGCGGACCATCGGAAGCGAAACGGTGCAACTCCAGGCCGCGGCCATGGAACAGCGCGCGGACTACCTCATGTTCGGCGGCGTCACCGCCCAGGGCAGGAACCTCGTGTTCCGCTTCGGCCTCTTCGACCGGGCCAAGGGCACGACCACCGTCATGCAGCAGTCCGACCCGGTGAGCGCCCTCGATCTCTTCGAGGCGATGGACGAGGTCATCGCGCAGGCCTTGGACGCCGTCACGGGCAGCCACATAGGCTTCGGCCGGGTGGAGCTGGCCAACGGCGGAGAGAAGGGCACCTACCGCGTGCTCCTGGACGGCATCGACGCCGGGACGGACGTCAAGGAACTGTCCCGCGTCCTGGTCGGGCCCCACTCCATCGCGGTGATCCAGCGGCGCATGCTGGAAGAGTCGGAAATAGCCCGCGCGAGCTTCAACCTCGCCGAAGGCGATGCGTATACGTTCGAATTCTCTATTCCCTATCTGACTGAGGCCGAAAAGGCCAAGATCGAGGGGATCGAGCGCGATATCCGTTCCCGCTGGCAGAGCGCGGCGATCGCCGCCGAGATCGACGCGAAGGTGTCCGAATTCGGCTCCCTCCTCCGCGACGTCTCGTACAGCCCGCGGCTCGCGGAATACCAAAACCGGGCCAAGCAGCTCCAGGCCGAGTGGGAGATACTCAAGAACCGCTTCGCCATAGAGGGCCGCGCTTGGAATCCCGAATCGACTCTCCTTGATCCGAGCATCGTGGCCTACCTCACCGCGCAGACCTACCTGGACCCCGCGGCCCTGAAGACGGGGGCGGAGTCGAACGCGTCGCTCCTCGCGACGCTCCTGGAGCTCGCGGCGGGAAAGGCCATGTCCGAAGGCGAGTACGATAAGGGCGTGTCGTTCATCGGCGGCGTCCTGGACTTCGCGCGGTACCTCCCCGAGGAGCGCAAGACCGAATACGCGTTCGCCGTAGCGACGCTCAAGGCACTCGTGGAGAAGCGGACGGAGGATCCCGGGAAGTTCCTGGAGAACTTGGAGTCGGTGTTCGGCGCCCAGATAGCCGCGGGCAAGAAACTCCACGAACTGCGGGACAGGGCTATGGCCGCGGGTAAGGCAGTCGTCCTGTCGTCGGATTCCGGAGCCGCCATCGGCATCGGCGGCGCGGCGGGCGAGGCGGGGCCGGTCGTGGTCGACGCCGCCAAGGCCGTACCGGTCACGATCGCCAAAGAAGGCGAGGAACCGTCCGCCGCCAAGCTCGATATTCCCGAAGGGCGCAAGCTCGCGTTCCTGGACGGCGGGTTCCGCGCGTTCGGCCGCACCGAGCAGGAGGTCGCCTCCAGCTACGTGGGTTGGGCGGGCGTGGAGTGGGGAACGATCTCCTTCAACGCGCTGCCCAAGAGCGCCCGCGTCTCGCTGGACGGTTCCCCCGCGAAGATCCTCTGGGATAACAATACGCCGAAGACGGGGCGCCTGCCTCCCCGGCGCTACAATGTCCGCGTCGTCGTCCGCAATAAGGAATACAAGACCTATGCCTCCGTGAACGCCGGTTCGGATTCCCGCGTGGAACTTCCGTACCATTACCTCGCAACGGTATACGGCGCCGAGCGGAAAAACCTGAAGGGCTCCCGAGGGCGCAAGGCCCTCGGCGGCCTCTTCTTCCTCGGCATCGGCGGAGCGGCCACCTATTTCGCCTATGACGCGTATAGGGAAGGCCAAGGCATCTACGACGAGTATCAGGCCGCCACGATACCCAGCGAGATAGAGGACCACCGTTCCAAAATGGAAGATCTGACCGGCAAGGTCGTCATCAGCGGCCTGGTCGGCGGCATGGGCCTCCTCATCGGCACATCGATGCTCGCGACCATACCGGGCAAGGCGAAGGTGAAACGGGGCGTCGCGGAGATCGACGCCGAACTGGCTCGCCTGCGCAAACTCCAGGGGGTAGCCGAATGAGACGCTCTATCGCCGGTTTCGGCATCCTCGCCTTTCTCGTGATCGCCTCCCTCGTCTCCTGCGGCGACAGCCTCTGGGGCGACCTGGACAATCCGCGGGATCCGGAAAATTTTGAACTGGATACGGTCATGTCCGGTTTGTCGGGACCGATAGGTCTCGCCCTGGACAGCGCAGGACGCATCTACGTCGTGGAGCATGGGGAACATGACGTATGGCGGAGGGATCAGGCGGCGGAAACCGAGGAAGTCTTCGCCGGATCGCCGGAGAGTCCCGGTTATAACGGCGACGGTATACCCGCCATCGATGCCCAGCTCTATAATCCAAGGGGAGCGGCCTTCGATTCGAACGGCAACTTATACATCGCCGATACGAACAACAACATCGTGCGGATGGTCGATACGGGAGGCTTCATCTGGACGGTCGCCGGTATACCTAATGATTCCAACCTGGCCGACGACGGCGTCGCCGCAGACTCTACCACCATCAGGAATCCCTACGACGTGGCCATCGGTCTGAACGGAGATCTCTTTATTTCGGATGCCGGCAGTAGCGTCGTATATCGCGTGGATGGTGGTACCGGATTCATCTACCGATACGCGGGAATTCCAGATTCTTGGGCTTACGCAGGAGACAACGGTCCCGCTATATCCGCGGGGATCAGTCTCAGCGACCCGGGTATGACGAGCGGAAGTTCCGGCATCGATGTGGATAAGTACGGTAACCTCTATATCGCGGACACCGGGAACCACGTCGTCAGGAAAGTGGACATCGGGACGGGGATCATCACCACCGTAGTCGGAAACGGGGTTCAGGGTTGGTCGGACGGGAGTCTCAATACCCCGCGGGACGTCCTCGTAACGGACGACGGTACGATCTACGTTGTCGACGGGTATACCTACACGAGTTCTTGGTACGATGAATGGGGTGTTGAGCATCCGTATGATATTCCGAAGGGCCGCGTCAGCATGGTGAGCGGGGGGCAAATGGTGAGCATCCTTGAATCTCCCGCGTGGGATGATTACGAGCATGAGCTGAATTATTTTAACCCCACCGCCTTGGCCCAAGGCCCGGACGGGGCCATATACGTGGCCGACTCGGAACAGGGGAAGGTATATCGGTTGAGTTTCTGACTGAAGCTGTGCGGGGCGCGGGCTGCCGTTTCCGACCGGACGGCCTAGGGGCCTAACGGATTGGTCGCGCCGCCGTCAGCCTGAGTCCTTTCGATTTCATCGCCCCCATTTAGAGAGGTGTTCGATGAAGCGCAACAACAGATTCGTAGCCGCTACGATCGTTCCGTTCTTTGCCTTGGCGGGCCTCCTCGCGATCGCTCGCCCGGAGAGCGCGTACGCGGCCGGACCAGCCTCCCGCCCGCGCCTCGCCCTGTACGCGCTCGGCAACGAGACGGGGAACGCGGTGTACGACTCGGCCTGCGCCGGGGCCGAGCGGAGCCTCGCCCTTACCCTCCGTCAGCTGGGTCTCTATGAACTCGAGAGCCAGCCCCGATCCGTCGGCCGCGGCGACGAGGAGCTGCGCGCGGCGGCGGTGGAGCGGAACGCCGACTACGTTATGTTCGGCGGCATCGGGGCGGGAAAGGGGAAAAGCCTCGTGTTTCGCCTCGGCCTCTTCGACCGCGCAAAAGGGAAGACGACCCTGCTCCGGGAATCCGACGGCGTGTCCGCTTTGGACCTCTTTGAGGCGATCGACGACATCATATCGCAGGTCCTGGACGGCATCACGGGAGGCCACATCGCCTTCGGCTCCGTGAGGTTGGAAAATACCGGTGAAGGCGGCTCCTACCGCGTCCTGTTGGACGGCATCGACGCGGGGGACGACCTGACGGAGCTGCCGCGGGTGCTCGCGGGCAGCCACACGCTTTCCATCGTCCAGCGGCGCATGTTGGGGCCGATGGAGGTAGATCGATCGACTTTTACCCTGAAGGAAGGAGAGGACCGTGCGGTCTCATTCGCGATCCCGTACCTGACCGCGGCGGAGCGGGAGCGCCTGACGACCGCCGAGGCCGAGATACGCAGGGACTGGGAGAGCCCGCGCGCGGCCGCGCAGACCGAGGCGAGGGTCGCCGCGTACGCCGCCGCGCTCCGGGACGTGAGCTACAGTCCGCGCCTTGCCGAATACCAGTCCAAGGCGCGCCAACTGGAAGCCGAGTGGGCCATCCTCAAGAATCGGTTCGAGATCGAGGATGTGGCCTGGAACCCGGATTCGCTCCTCCTCGACCCAAGCATGGTCGTGTACCTGACCGCGAAAACCTATCCCGATCCCGCGGTACTAAAGCGCGGGGCCGAATCGAACGCTTCGCTCCTCGCCACGCTCCACGAACTCGCCGCCGGCGAGGCCATGGCCGACGGGCGCTATGAAGACGGGGTCAAATTCCTGGAATCGATCCTGGATTTTTCCCGCTACCTCCCTTCGGAGCGGAAAGCGGAATACGCGTTCGCGGTGGCGAAGATCAAGGAACTCGCCGCGGGGAGGGAAACCAACCCGGACAAGTTCCGGATCGATCTGGAGACGGTGTTCGGACCGCAGATGAAGGCGGGCTTGAAGCTTAAGTCCCTTGAAGGGGCGGGGAAGCGTGCCGGGACGGCGGTGCTCATCTCGAGCGACACCGGCGCCCAGTTTTCCTTTGGAACTACCCGACCACAGAGCGCGCCTCTGCTCGTGAAATCGGAGGACGGCCTGTCGGGGATCCTATCTCGCGGCGGTTCCTCTTCTGTGGTAAACGTGGCGATTCCCGCTGGCCGCCGAGTCGCCTTCTTGGACGAGGGCTTCAGCACCTTTGGGCGGGCAAAGGCAGAAGTCGCGCCCATGATAGCGCTCAGGTTCATCGGTGCGCCGACCGGCTACACCGTGTTCGTCAACGGAGAAAATGCCGGAGTGACGCCGCTGGAACGGGCTTGGGTACATGCGGGCCCGCTGACTGTGCGTTTTGAGAAGAAAGGCGAAGAGACGAAAGTCATACAGACGTACGCAGAAGACAGCAAGGAAAACGCTATTTCCTGGGGGGAGGCGGCCGAGATACCGATACGGTTGGCACGCAGGACCATCCCGCTCGCCGAGGAAGGGGAGGAGGGCGCATGGGAAGGTATCGAACCTGTCCTGGAAGGCAATTTCCAACATTCCGATCCACCCCTTTCGGATCCGGAATACGCCATCTCCCGAGTGTATCTGTGCCGCGACGGTAAGTATCTCTATTCCCGGGTTGATTTCGCGAGGATAAATCCATTTCATAGACCGCCCAAAGATGCGCGCCTGAGCGTAACCTTAAAAACCTCGCTCCAGTTTGATGAAACGAGAACCCTCGATTTTCACCTAGTCAAGAGGAATAATGAGTCGAAAGGTGCAATCGATGGCTGGCAAGAAATCTACGACTTACGGAGTTGGAGTGGGATGGAAGGGAGTCGATTGAAACCGCTCGTTCACCTCGGACCATCCAGCGTCGTTCAAAAAATCTCCCTTGATAAATTGCGCAAGCACTGCAAGGGAACGGTCCCCGTCACGTTCTTTCTCGCGGCGGCTCCGATGGGAACCATCTGGTCTAGCGGAACCGTCGCTACCCCGGCCCGCTATATCGACTTCTCCGACTAAAGCCGCTCAGGTATACGTACCCCGAAGATGCGCGACGCGGACCGCCTTTCGCAAGTCCGCGGCACTCGGTGCGGTGACCTTCGCCAAGAAGCGGATCGTCCGCGTTTCGCCTCCCGTGAGCGTGAAGAAGTTGTCCTCCCACCGGCCGCCGAGGCCTGGCGCGTCGAGCGCCACGTAGAAGGCTGGCGCCGAGGCGGTCAGGCGTACGGCGATTCCCCGGCCGATCGCGTCGGCCCCGGCGGTTCCGCCGCCTTCGATCTCCACGACTTCCGTTTTGAGGCCGGGGTCCCGCAGCGTGCAGCGCTTCGGCTCGCAGAGGAAAAGCTCGGCCCTGAGGGCCGTGTTCGAAGGCCCGGCCGTGTCCGGGGCGCCGGCGGCCGCCTTGGGGGTGCCGACATCGGACGCGAACTCCGCGACCATGAAGGCTTCGTCCGCCGCGGCGGGCAGCTCGGCGAGGGCGCAGGTCCAGGCCTCCGTAGCCGCCTCGGCCTCCGCCGTCACGCGCAGATCCTTCCTCATCGCCTCCGAGCCATCGAACCTTAGCAATCGGACGGTCAACGTGCCCGTCGCGGCCCGCGCCGTATCGTTGAGGGCGTAGACCTCGACCCGGCCGCCCTTCACGTACGCGATCAGGGCGAGGGGAGCGAAGAAGCGAGAAGCCGCGTAGTGGAGGAGCTTCCACTTGCCGGAGTATTCGATCGACGACCAGGAAGCCACGGGCCAACAGTCGTCGAGCTGCCAGAAGAGGGCGCCCATGCAGACGGGCCTCCGTGACCGCCAATACTCCACGGCCGTCTTGATGGCGAGCGCCTGCTGGACCTGGCTCAGGTAGAGCATGTTCGCGAAGCCCTCGGGAAAGCGGAAGTAGCGGGAGAAATTTTCGATGATGATGGAGTTGCCGCGCGGGTTCTTCTGGTGGTGCTCCATGACGGGGGAGGTGAGGTTCCGCTCGCCTTCGGGGCAATAGGACGCGACGCCCTCCTCCGAGGGGAAGGACTGGTAGCCGAACTCGGAACAGAAGCGCGGCGTGACGCCGTAGTAGGCCTCGAAGGGCTTACCCTCGTGCCAGACGCTCCAGAAGTGCATATCGCCCCGGTTGTCCGCGTGCCAGTTATCGGAGAAGTCCGCGGGACCGGCGGAAGGCGAGCTCGGCCAAAAGACGCGGTCGGGATCGAGGGCGCGCACCGTCGCGCCGACGACGCCCTCGTTGAGGCGGTCGTAGTCGATGACGTAGCGGTCGCGGAAGGCGCGCGATTCGGGGTACCAGCCCAGGGCGCCGACGTTCTCGTTGTTGCCGCACCAGAGCGCGATGGAAGGATGTTCCTTGAGCCGCAGCACCTGGTGGGTAATCTCCAGCCGGACGTCGTCCAGGAATTCGCGGTTGGTGGGGTAGAGCGAGCAGGCGAACATCATGTCCTGCCAGACCAGGATGCCGAGCTCGTCGCAGGCGGCATAGAAAGCGTCGCTCTCGTACTGGCCGCCGCCCCAGACGCGGACCATGTTCATGTTGGCCGCGACCATGTCCGAAAGGAGCTCCCTGCAGCGCCGGGCCGTCTGGCGGCCGGGGAGGGCGTCGAAGGGTATCCAGTTGGCGCCCTTGGCCCAGATGTCCCGGCCGTTGACGCGGAAGGTGAGGGATCGACCGATCGGATCCTCGTCGGCGACCACGGCCAGTTCCCTGAAACCTATTTTCTTGGCGGCGCGCGAGGAAGCTCCGTCCGCTCCCGTCACCGCGACGGCCAGGGTATAGAGCGGCTGGTCGCCGTAGCCCGACGGCCACCAGAGGCTCGGTTCAGCGACGGCGAGTTCAAGTTCCAGCACGTTGGCGCCCGGATTGACCACGACCGCAAAGCGGCGGCCGGTCGCGGCGGCCGACCCGTCGGGGGCTACGAGCTCCGCCGTGACGTCCACCGTGGCGCTCTTCCCTTCATCCCCCGGCACGAAGTATTCCAGCGTGACCGGGACGCGCCACGCGGAGCCGACCGCGCCATCGCCGCTGTTGCCGGCTCCCACGGCGCTTCCGGCGTCCGCGCCGCTTCCGGCGTCCGCGCCGCGGAGCGTGCGTGCCGACAGGCGCTCGATACGGCCCGGCCAGGAAATGCCGACGTAGGCGGCGCCGTAGATGCCCGCGACCATGAGGCAGGGACCCCAGTCCCAGCCGCCGTGGCACTGGACCTTCCTGACGAGGTTGCGGTGGGGCGATTGGACCGGATAAACGGATAGCGGTACCGGATAGTCGAGGAGTCCGGCGCGCCGGATCGCTTCCCGCTCGGCCGAGCGGCAGACCACGCGGACGACATTGGTCCCGACCCGCGCGGCGTGCGCGATGTCGGCGCGGAGGGCGCGGAACATGTCGGCGCTCCGGCCGACTTCCACGCCGTTGACCGAGACCTCGGCGACGGTGTCGATGGAATCGAAGTGGATGAAGGGCCGGCCCGATGCGAATTCGGCGGCGCCGATCTCGAACTCGCGCTCGAAGACCCAATCGAGGCGGGCGAGGTCCTGGACCTCCAGCTCGTTGCGGCCGCTGAAGGGATCGGGGATGAGGCCCGCCTCCAAGAGGGCCGTATGGCCGTCTCCGGGGATCGCGCAGGCGATTTCTTTACCGTCCAGGCGATCGGCGGAGGCGGACGCTGCGCCCGCTTCCGGAATGCAACGAAGGCGCCAAGCGCCGGACAAGTCGATACGGTCCATCGATCCTCCAAGCGGCGACATCTTGAACGTTTTTGCTTGACGGCACAAGACGCCCATGCTATACCCTAGTTGATTCAACTAATCAACCAACCGGAGGCCAGGGCGACCGATGACTCGTCATGGGGCGATGGAAAAAACGGAGAAGGCCCGCAACGCCGCGCGCATAGTCCGCACCATTTGGAAAAATCCCCTGATCAGTCGCTTCGAGATCGCGGAACGGCTCAGCCTGGAGCGCTCCACCATCACCCATCAGGTCAACCGCCTTCTTGAGATCGGCCTCGTCACCGAGATATCCGAAGGCCAGGCGGGACCGAACGGCGGCCGCAGGCCCATCCACCTCGCGATCAATAAGGATTACGGTTTCATCATCGGCATCGAGATGCAGGTGGAGGCGTACTCGGTTGTAGCGGTGAACCTCGCGGGCGACGTGCTGCGTTTCAGGAAGGAGAACCGGGCGATCACCGCGGAGACCTTCATAGACGACGTCGTCGGCATCGCGCGTTCGTTCGCGGGCGAGATGGGCGGCATGGACCGCCTGCTCGGCGTGGGCGTCGGGATGGGCGGCATCATCGACTCGGACCGCGGGATCATCCACTATTCCATCCCTCTCCACCTGACCGCCCCGCTCGATTTTTCCGGAGCGGTGGCCGAACGGGAGGACGTACCGTTCATCATCGGCAACGACGCGAACTGCTGCGCCTCGGGCGAACTCGCCTTCCATAAAGCGGACGGGCTCAAGAATTTCCTGTTCGCCCTCGTCCAATTCCGCAGCGGCGATCAGGCCCGGCAGGAGTACGGAGGCGTCGGATTCGGCCTCGGCGTCGTCATAGACGGTAAGGTCTACACCGGCACGGATTTCACCGCCGGCGAATTCCGCAGCGTCTTCTGGACCGACGGCAACCGCGCCCAGTTCTCCATCCCCTACGAGGAGATTTCGGGCATCGTCAACAACCCGGCCCTCATGGAGCAGTTCGTCCGCGAGCTTTCCCGCAACATCGCCTTGTTCGTCAATACCTTCGACTTGAACAAGGTGTTCATCGGCGGCGACATCGAAAATTTCGACATCGATTTTCCGGCCATCCTCAAGGAGGAAATCGACCGGAACTGGATGTATCCGACGCCGGCTCGCTGCGACGTATCGTATTCGTCGCTCGGGGAACGCGCGGTGGCGTACGGCGCCGCGGGCATGCTCCTGTACCGGATCTTCACGTCGACGCATCTGCCGATCGACGGAGACGACGACCGGGATCCGCTCGTGCGGGCGTTGCACTTGTGACGCCGCCGGGCGCTTGAATCAGGGTTAAAGAATCCCCGTTGGGGATTGCGTTCCGCAAGGAACGAAGAGAGAGAGGA
>JAEWSV010000064.1 GCA_023398155.1 Spirochaetota bacterium | reverse complement strand
CGCCCAGTTTGCCCTTGTTCTCCGTGCCGTCCAGCTCGATCATGGTGCGGTCGATATCCACCTGTTCGAGGGCGTCCAGGCCCTGGAGTTCGGCGGCGATGATGTTGTTGACGTTCTCGACGGCCTTCTGGACGCCCTTGCCCATGTAGCGGGACTTATCGCCGTCGCGGAGTTCGACGGCCTCGTGCTCGCCGGTGGAGGCGCCGGACGGCACGGCCGCGCGGCCGAGGGTTCCGTCCTCAAGGACGACGTCGACTTCCACGGTGGGATTTCCGCGGGAATCCAGGATTTCGCGCGCTTCGATGTATTCGATAATGCTCATAGTATTCGCTCCTTCCTTATAGACTTAAGGTTTCAGGGCCCATTCTCCGGTTTTCGGGCGCCCAAGTCAAGGCGCCGCGCGTCACGGTGGCCGCGCCGGTTAGAATTTCAGCTTCGGCTTTTCCAGCTTCTTGAGCGCTTCGGCGGCTTCGGCGGCGGCCTTCTTCTTGGCGTCGTCCGCCGCTTTCCGCGCCGCGGCCTCGGCCGCTTGGGCCGCCGCGTCGGCCTCCTGTTTCGCCTTCGCCGCCGCCGCTTCCGCGGCCTGCTTCCCCTGATTCAGGATGGCCTGGGCCCGCCCTTCCAGTTCGGCCTTCTTGGCGTCCACTTCCTTCTTGAGCGAAGCGGCTGCGGACGCGTCTCCCTCGGCCAGGGCGACGAGGGAATCGATCCGCTCGCTAGACAGTTTCCCCGCGAGCTCCGCTTCGACGTACTCCCTGAGCGCCTGCTCCACCGCGGCCGTCGCCTTCCCCGCGTAAGCCTTCGCGAGATCGGCAGCCGCTTTGGCGACGAGGGAATCGAGGTTGGATTCCACCGAGAAGTCCGCGTCCTCGCCTTCCTTCTTTGAATAGTCGATGTCGAGTTCCACCGCGTCCACGGAGGCCTGGGCGTCCGCCATCGACTTTCCGAAGGCTCCCGAGGGAGCCGCGGCCGCGGCTTCCGCTACCGCCACTTCGGCCGAGGCCGCGACGTCGCCGGACTTCCGGCCGCGGAGGTCCACCTTCGCGGCCGCGCGGCCGGTGAAGCCGCCGAGGCCGATAACGGATAGGGCGTTGCCCAAGTCCAGGGGGAGGCGCGTCCCCTGCAAGTTCACCGAAAAAGCCTCCGCTGAACCCGATCGGAGATCGGCGACGATGTCCGCGTCCGCGCCGATGCCGCCGCGCGCCATCTCTAAGCGCAGGGTCGTGGGGGAGGGCACGAGATCGGGCTCCGAGGAAACCTCGCGGAGCTCGACCTTCCAATTCTGGTCTCCTGCGGCGAAGTTCGATGCGAGGAGGCCGAGCCTGAACCGGGGGTAATCGGTAGAGGGAAATACGACGTCCCTGCCGCGGGAAGCCGCGGCGACCTTCCGTTTCGCGTCCTTCATTTCCGAGGCGGCCGCGGTCGCCTTGAGCTTCTCGGCCGCCTCGAGGCCGCGCCTCCCGTAGTACACGTAACGGTCCACTTTATCGTCAAGGATGGCCCAGACGACGGGTTCCAGGATGCCCCGGGCTACGCCGCTCTTGGGATTGACCAGAGACTTGAGGTAATCGAGGTCGTCCGCGAGCGCCGTCCGCGCGCGCCGCGCGAGGTCCGCCGCGGCTGCGGCCTCCGCCTTGAGTTCGCCCGCGACGCTCGCGGCGTCCCGAGCGGTGGTCGCCGCGACATCGGCGACCTTCCGCGCGTTCTCCAGGGCTGCCTGCGCGTCCTCCACGGTGCGGAAGTCCTTGGCCTTGAGGGAGACCACGCTCTTGGATAGGGCCCCGAGCTCGGCTACCGCTTTCTTGGAGTCACTCACGCGGCTTTCCCAGCGGTCCGCGGCGGCCCCGTAGGCGGCCTCCGCTTCGGCGTAGGCGGCCGCCGCCCGGAGCTTATCCTTTTCCCGTTCCAGAAGGGCGCCCGCGTCGAAGTTCTCCAAATCGACGAGGCTGGAGACGGAGGTCAATGAGGGGCCCGCGGAAGGTTTCGCCTGAGCCTGCGGGGCGGCTTCGGCGCCTTCCAAGGCTCCCGACGTTTTACGCGGCGTCCCCAGGGCGATGGACGCGGCGCTCGCTTCCTCAATGTACACGCGGCCGCGGAACAGGGCCGAGGGGTTGAGGCTGAGTTCGATGCGGCCCGTCTCGAAGAGGTTTCTCATGGGCTCGTCGCGGTCGGCGACGGAGACGGCGGCCATGGACACCGAAAGGCGGGCGAGGCTGAGGCGGAAGCGGGCTACGTCGGCCCGGCCGCCGAAGGCGGTTTCCAGTCCACGTTCCACGGAGCGCTCCAGGACGGGGTTCATGAAGAAGAGGACGAATACGGCCACGGCGGCCGTGAGGAGGAGGGCGAGGACCGCGGGGCCGGTCTTGAGGAAGCCGCGGTTGCCTTTTATGGCCTTGGCTAGGACGTTGAGCCGCATGAGGGTCGGCCGATCCAAGCCCGTCTTGAGCGTATAACGGCCATCGAGCATTTCAAAGGAAGAAGAGAGGAACGCGCGGTCCTTTTCCTGTTCGAGGCCCCCGATGTAATGCTTCTTGAACGCCTTCTCCGCGATGGGCTTCCGGTAGATGGAAGCTGGTTTCGGCGGTTTCTTTTCTTTCCGTTCGGTTTTCATGCCGCCCCCCTAGTTCAGCGCGCCGGCGAAGTCGTTCGCCTTGGCGATAGCGAGCGCGAGCTTGTTCACGAGGGGGAGCTTCAGGAAGGCCTTGTACGCCTTGCTTTCCGCGATCCTCGGCGCGAGCTTGGCCCGATAGACCGAGACGAAGGCCCGCATCGCGAAGAAGAGCGGGATCCACGCCGCGAGGCCGACGACGAGGCCGCCGGCTACGACGGTGTTGTTGAACCGGGTGAGCGGCGCGACGGGCAGGTTATAGAGGACGGTGTACGCGCCGCGGAGCCCTTCTAGGTTAAGCAGCGCCCAGCCGACCGCGTCGAGCAGCGGAATGAGCGCGAGGGCGATCACCTTGACGACGCAGGCCGCGAGGAGCTGGACGCCGTAGTTGAGCTTGAAAAAGAAGGTGAGGACGAAGAGGGCGAACCAGAGGAGGTTCCCCGCGGGCACGAGGGCGAGCAGGACGCCGCAGGCGAAGCCCGCCGCGATCTGTTCCTTCCGCACGTTCGAGTTGAGCGCGACGAGCGCTTTCGCTATGGCCTTGATCATGGCTCAAGTATGGCGCGCTCGCGCCGGCGCGACAAGGCGCGCTTGGATACGGCTCAAGCAAGCGGGGAATCTTAATGGATCGGTGATAAAAAGCACGGATTGATTTATCCGCAACATAGTTGCGGAAATTTGCCTTTTTCCCGCAGCCATGGTGATTGGATGGTATGCCGAAAGTGGGGCTCGATGAGACACTTAGGTTCCAGAAAACGACCATATTTTTCATTGTTAAAAAATTTGCAAGGGTATTAAGTGGGATTAATAATAAAATTTACATGGAGATAAACTGTCTTGAGATGGTTTCAAGGGGGTACAACGAAGTCTTATCGATAAGAAAGGAGGAGCGAGCACATGAAAAAAGTGATAAATGGAGTCGTCGTAACAGCGTCGCTGACAGCAGCCGCACTATTGTTTGTCGGATGCGATTTTTTCCACCAATCACCGACGAAATCTGCTACCGCCGCATCGGAGGCGCAGACGGAAACGGAGATGCCGCCCGTGACGATATCCAAGAGCGGCACGGACGCGGAAATCACGGGTTTTCAATCGAACGTAAAGGTCTACGAGGAGAACAATCGTAGCCCGTACGGAAGACAGTTGGTTGAGGAGTACCGGCTGTCATTGAAGATCATCGACGGTGCTCTGTACACCCGGATGGATTTCAAGCCCGACGAGGAAGTCATCTGCCGTTCCATCATCCACTCTCCGCAGGAAGTCTGCGTTTTCGATACCGCGACCGAGCGCGTGGAGTACCGGACGAATGCCCAGAATATGGATGAGACGGATTCGGAATTCCGTACTCTCTTCGGACGCGCTGATCTTAACGATATACAAGACTATTTCTCCGGCCTCTCCTTCAGGATCACCGAAGAAGCTGAGGAGAAGCGCCTCCGTATTGAGACGCCTTCCGAATATCTGGATGGAACGATCGGCGGTGCCCGTTTGGTTTCCGAAGTGCTCTACTTCGATACCGAGTTGGCGGTCCCCGTAGGATCGGAGTATACGTCGATTGACGATAAAGGAACCACCGTCAACACGGAAGAGACCGTAATATACCAGATGTCGGACGGTGTTCCCATCAAGACCGGAGAAGTCATCGTCACCAAACACGACTTTCCGTACACGATCGATACATCGGATCGGGAGATACCCATCCTGACCGCCACGTCCGATCCCGCCGCGATTACTGAAAACGAGCTGGCCTCTCTCGAAGAGCAAGGCGCTCTGGTTTTTAGCGGCGAGCCGGTGATCGGCAATCCCGCCGATCCCGATTACACGGTCACCACTATAGTCCGGTACGAGGACGTGGAGCTGAACGGCGTCGCGGACTCCTATCTCCGGCCGAATCTTTAGTCATGGAGATACGTATGAAAAAGTATATCTTCTTTTTTGTCGTATTCGTATTACTTTCTGGGGGGCTTTCCGCACAGGTAATCAAGCCTGAGTTGAAATTCCTCTACGGCATCGGGGATAAGTAGTACGATCCCGCAACAGACAATTTTTTACCCCCATGCCCGAACAAATGGCGTCAATCGACGCGAAATTGAAGGGGACGAAAGGGCTGAAACTCGTCGGCCACAGCCAAGGTGGACTGCGGGCCATATCCTACGCGGGATACCTAAGAAAGGTGGGCCGCGCCGCCGATCTGGACACCGTCATCTCCATCGGCGGTCAGGTTCTCGGTTTTTCGCCGCTCGTCCAAGGCACTGGAGTATTACGGCAAAAAGTCAACTCTGCCGCAGATACCCTTCATGGGGGGGTGGGCGGCGGTAATCAATCTGGAGAGTAAACCGGATGGGACGAAGGAAGTTCGAACTAACGGCGGCATCGATGGGCTCTTAGAGGCATTCGGGTTGAAAGAGTACGGTATCGCCGCCTCGATGGAATCGATGGACAATCCTCGATCCAGCGTGCCGGATATGAATCCCGGAAGCACGTTCTATAAGAATCATGTCCGGGAAGTCAAATATACCTGGAAATGGAAGAAGGTCTGGATTTTCCGGATACCTGTCAGAGTATCAACATCTGTTGTATGGCAGCTACCGACGAATCCCAAATACGGATTCATCGTCGGGGAGGACTCGGATATTTTGAAAATGATTGACAACGTCGCCGGTATGATGCCGACCCCTGGCCTCTATCCCCTCAAAACCCCCGCGGGAACGTTAAACAGGTGTTATCAGATGGCCACCAGTTACGCGAATGCTGCCTGGTACGGGATCGAGATTTACTATAACACTCGGGCTGTGGCAGCTTGGTTCAATTACGGAAAGTTCTGGGACAGGAATCCCTACAAGCGAGCGCGACGGTACGCGAACAACGCGAGGGATTGGCGCCACAAGGCTAAGAATGCGTACGAATGGTCAAAGAGCTACCAATCCCGGATAGCACAGATAATGGGGACCGACCCGGTGACAAAATCCGGAAAAATCAGTTACGGCCACGACTGCCTCATTCCGGTTCGCGACCAGTACATCGACGTCGCGGTATTCGGAGGGAAATATGTTGATGTGATAACAAAGGGAAAATACACCGGCACTACCGAGACATTCAACCATGCGGAGGAGCTCAAGCATCCGGACATCTGGGGGACGAAAGGGGGAATGAGCACCAAGGAAGGGATCATTTCAATGGACGGAATTCTGTGGCGATGGATGTATCGACAGAGTGCGTCGCCTATGATAGCCGGAGAGACAGTGAAATGAATTTGCCGTGGCACCTCGGTTACGCGGCACTGCTGAGCCTACCCCTTATCTTGAGTTTTTCCTGCGATTTATTCTCGGGAGAAAAATCGAGAACCGAGGAGCCGGGGGCTGTCTCGGCCGACATAATTTGGAGTCGGGAAACCGGCTCCACTGATAATCAGCCGATGATGATTCGTGATGGTATTCTTTACTATGCTGAATACTACGCCTCTGTGAACGGTTTTACAGCCATTGACCCCGCCACGGGGGGAATCGTCTGGCAGGATATTGGACGGGGTACGGCAAGTTGTCTGCCAATATTCTTCGAGAATGGGCTGATTGGCTATATCGATGGGACCCACATTTTTTTGTACAACGCCAACGGAAGCTTTTACCGACACATTCAAACGGACAATGCCGGTTATTCTCGCGTAAGCGATGGAGCGTCGTATGGTACGACTATGCTTTTCGCGTCCAAGGCTTACGGTATTGTTTACTTTGATGTCGAAACCGATGTTGAATATCGCAGCGGTGAGTACTTCGTATCTCCGAAGCAGCTGTATCCCAACCCGCCGGACGATGATGCGGATGGCGATATCCGTTGGATAACACCTCTCGTTCAGGGTGATGTCCTCTACAGCGGTGTGAACCCGGTGTGGATGGAGCCGGGAGTATTCTTCGCAGTAGACCTAGCTACAAAGAACGTCCTTTGGGAAACAAATGGGGAATATCTGCATTCATGGAGCGATTGGCCAATGACCTATCTTGGCGGTCGTTTGATTGTGCTCGACCCCATCGGCTTCGGTATCATCGATGCAGCCACGGGAGAGATACTCGTGGAACGAAGGGCCTATTACGGCGGCGGTTACTATGCCGGCGGCTACTTCTATGATGGGAAGGTCTACTACACCAACGGCTCTACTGCCGAGAACGAGGATACCCCGAACAACGTCATCTGCATGAATACCGCGACCGGGGAAGCCGTCTGGATGAACAGCTTCCCCGGGAGCCACGGGTCCAATCCGGTCTGTTACGAGGGAATCACGTACGTATTCTCCCAGGACTGTATGCGGGTCCTGGACGCGCGGACCGGGAAACTTCTGGGCGTGGACGACGACCTCCGGGGAGACATCTGGCAAATCGCCAACATCGTCACGTACGGGGATCTGGCCATCGTGAAGTACATGGGACGGATCTACGCGGTGCGGATGAACTTCCGAACCGACGGGAAGGGCGGATTGTGGAAGGTTAATTGAGAAAACGCAGATAAAGGGGGAACGAAACTTTGAAAAAGCTGCTAGTCATGATTGCGGCCTTGACGGTCGCGGCCAGCGCCCATGCCGAAAGTTCCGTTTTCCTCACCACCGATCCGAGCTTCTTAAGCGACCACCTGTTCTTCCAGTTCGTGACCCAAGAGGTGCATTATCGATACACCCTCGATCTGCGCCTGGCAAAGCTCAACCTCGGGGGCGGGGCGGGCTATATGCCCAATAGAGAGTATCAAGAATTATGCGGCGAGTTCGGAATCAGCAAGGACATGAAGCAGGGGAATCCAACCAGTACCATAGGGTTTTTTGCGCGATACGGGTATGTCATCAATGGCTGCGAGTATACGATATTCTCATGGGACCTATTGGAGTCACTCTATATTCTCCGCAAATACGGAATCTTCATAGAGTTCGGGATTGAGATGAAGTACTACACCATTGATGATAACTCTTACGAAAATATCAATACTCTCAACCTCCCTTTCTCGATAGGGGTACGATTTTGACCGTGGAGAAAGTAAAACTGTCGGCGGTTATAGTGACCGTCCTCGTACTTTCCGTCTCATGCGCGGCAGAGGTTGACCAGCTTGGCTGCTGGGTCACCATGGAAGAAGTCGGTTCCAATCAGGTCAAGGTCCGTGCGCGATTGGAGGATACATCCACGGGCAATACACCTACCGGGGCGAGTGTGCTCTTGAAGAGCCCCGCCAGGGAGGTATCCTGGCTGAATTACGTGTCGTCCTCCAATATGTATGAGACGACCCTAACCGCCGCCCTTTCGGGGAATTACATCGTATCGGTATCCAGTTCCCTTGGGGACGACGATGTCGTTATCCCCTTCGTTTCCCTGACGGAGACTCCGACCATCGTCACCTTGCAGGACGCGTCTGGAACCGTCGCCGGAACGGGACAAGCTCTCAATCCGGCGACGGCGATTTCGGTGGAGTAGAATACGATAGCGGACGCTACCGTCTACAAGGGGACCGTTATGGACGGCGCCGCCAAGGCCGTGGCCTTTTCTTCGGAAGTCCCCATATACACTTTCCCGAGGGACACATTCGAGTCCGGAAAGACCTACGGTCTCATAATAGAGGCCCAATATATCGGGGGCGACCCATTCCTGAGGGATGAAGACTATTATGCGTTCAGCTATTCCGAGAGCCCGGAGTATTATTTCTCCACGGAGTAGGTACGTCGTTTGGGCTCTGTCCTTGGTCTGCCTCATCGGCTGCGGTCAACCCATTTCCTCGCCGTCGACATCACTAAGTATACTGTTCCCCGATACGGGAATGATTCAAGAATATGGCCGCAACACATTGTTCAGGGCCTCCGCTCCGGTTGATTGGTACTCTTCTCTCGACGGCTATCTCGGAAACGGTATAACTCTCTCCGTCGGACTGTCGATCGGAAGTCACCGGATCGCTATTCAGAGCGAAGGAGAAGAACGGGATGCCATAACCGTCACGATCGTACCTACGGCCGAGCAGGAAGAGTACTGCCTGGAGGTTCAGGGTGCCGATCCGAAACTCCGCCTCCCCGACGGAGTGTATGACCCGGTATGCATTTCCCACTACGAATCGCCGGTAACATTACGGCTTATTTCATCTGCGGGGGCTTTCAAGCCACAAAAGGTGGACGGATCGGTCATGAGCCGATTCAGGATTACCGATCTTTCTTACTGGAGTCAGGCGGGATCGCTCGGTCCGTTACCGCGGCTTTCATCGCCATCCCGATCCAGGGGAGCCCGAGCCCTCTCGGTATCAGATAGTAAAGTATTTAGGTTCGTGAACCTCACCGGATCGGGGGCTGGCCCCGAGATTTCCGCGTGGCGGGTGTTCTCGTCCCCCCGCGTGGACCTATGGCTGGACGAGTCCGCATCGATCGACGAGAGCGTCGTCGGAACTTTCGCATCCGTGATACGCGACCATATACTGCCGCGGCACATATCGATATGGAGCACTTGGCGAGATATCGACGGAGACGGTAAAGTCGCCATCCTTTTGACGCCCCTCTTCAATCAGACTCGTGTGGCGATCGGACTTTTCAATCCGTCAGACTTTTATACCAGGAACGGCGACTCCGCTTCTCCCGACTACAATCCGAACAGCAACGAGATGGACGTGATATACGCGGCGTGTCCGGATAGTTCGGGGGTGGATCG
>JAEWSV010000236.1 GCA_023398155.1 Spirochaetota bacterium | reverse complement strand
CGGACCCCTCGAGTCGGCCGCCGACCTCGTCGCGGAGCTCGGCGCGGGCCGGGCAGGCGCCGTAGGCCCCCTCGTCCTGGACGTGCGCTCCTACGGCGAATTCGCCAAAGGCCACGTCGTCGGCGCCGTCCACGTGCCGGTGGACGAGCTCCGCGACCGCCTGGACGAACTCCCCCGCGACCGGCCCATCCGGATCGTCTCCGTGGGGGGCTTCGAAGGACACATCGCCTGCCGGACGCTCCTCCAGCGGGGCTTCGGCGACGTGCAGAACCTATCGGGCGGCTGGGCCGCCCTGAGGCTCGAAAGCGGCCTCGATATCGAATGAGCAGGAAGGAGCGCATATGGCCGAGAACCTCGTAACGCAGAAGATCAAGGCGGGTGCCCGCGTCGTGGACGTACGGACCGTGGACGAATTCATGGACGGCGCTTACCCGGGCGCGGTGAACATCCCCGTCGGGGATCTCATGGCGCGCATGGGAAGCCTCGAACCCAAGGACAAGCCGGTGGTGGTCTACTGCGCCTCCGGCTCCCGGAGCGCCCTCGCGGCCAAGCTCCTCAAGGCATCCGGCTGGACCGACGTGGTGAACGCCGGCGGCTTGGACGACATGCCGGAGGCGTAAACGTCCGGAGGAATCGCGGCGGAAGACGCGCGGCATCCGCGGGCTTAGGTTTGCGGGGGCCGCGCCCGCGCGATATGCTTGCTCCGTACCGGTATAGACCGGAAATCAGGAGGAAGCAGTGAAAAAGGTAGTGGCGGCCTCGTGCGCGCTGTTGTTCATCGCAGCGGCGCTCTTCGCGCAGGCCGCGCCGGCGAAGGTGTTGGACCAGAAGTCCCTGGATAGGTTCCTCGCGGACTATCCCAAGATCGCCCGCGACGGCGAGAAGGCGGGCATCGGGGTGGAAGGAGCGGCCCAAGGAGGCGGAGAGGATGCGCCCATGGCGCCGCCCGCCCCGGGCCAAATAGCCGAGACCATGCGGAACGCGCTCAACGCCCTGAAGCAAAATCCCGAGGCCAAGCGGATCCTGGCCGCTCACGGGTGGGACAACAGTTTCTGGGATATCCTGTTCGCCGTCACCGCCTCCCTCGGCGCGATATCCATGGAAGAAGGATTCGAGGGTCAGACGATCCCCGCGGAGGTGAAGCCGTACCTGGACGAGATGCGCGGCTTAGCGCACCAGAACGATGTCGCCCTCGTCAAAAAGAACCGCGAAAAGATCGAGGCCACTATCGCGGAGTCGGACGAATAAGGAAGCGTGCTTCAGCACCGGAAAGCCCTGGCGGCTGAGTCGCCGAGGGCTATGCCGATCGCTACGAAGAGGACGCCGCCGAAGTTCGCGGCTACGGCTTTACCCGCGGCACGTTTACGGGCGGCCGTCTTCCTCCAGCGCTTCGCTCTCGGCGGCCGCTTCCTGTTCGGCGGCGCCGCCCTCATCCACCGTCAATAGGGTACGTCCCGCCCACGCGATCGCCCAGGCGCCCGTCGGCGCCGTGAGCACGATGCTCATTACCGCGACGGCGAGGATGGTTTCTCCCGGCCCCGTCGGCATGCCCCGTGCGCTCATGACGGCGAGCGGAGCCGAACCGATGGCCGCCTGTACGGTCGCCTTGGGAAGATAGGAAATCACCACGAACATTTTCTCCTTCGCGGTGAAGCCGGAGCCGAGAGTACAGAGCCACGTTCCGACGGACCGGGCGGCTAAGGCCGCGAGTATCAGCGCCGCGCCGCGGAGGCCGGCATCGGCCGCCGCGCTGAAATTGACCTGCGCGCCCACCATGGAAAAGAGCACGATCTCAGCGAAGACCCATATCTTGCCGAGTTTGGCCGATATCTCATGGGCCATATGCTCTCGCCGCTCCAGGATGATGAAGCCGATGGCCATGACCGAGAGCAAAGCCGCGAAAGGGATGTCCTTGTGCTCCAGGATATCCCCGAAGTGGACGAGGAGGACGGAGATGCCGATCACTGTCAGCGCCCGCTTCGTAGCGCGGGGGTTGAACCGGACGAAAAGGCGGTACAGTCCGGCTCCGATGGCGAGTCCCGAGGCGATGCCGACGACTATGGCGATGGGAATGCCCGCGACTTTCCAGGCGATATTCACGTTCCCTCCGGCGTAGATGCCGATGAGCACGCTATAGGCGACGATGACCGTCACGTCGTCGATGCTGGCTCCCGCGAGGACGAGGGTCGGTATGCCCTTCTTGACGCCGCGCCGTTCCTGATTGAACTTTACCATCATCGGTACGACCACCGCGGGCGAGACCGCGCCGAGCACGCAGCCGAGGATGGCGGATTCCATCACGGTTAGGCCGAGCAAGGGCAGGCCGAGGAAGGTCGCCGCGATCGCCTCGAACGCGGCCGGCAAAAAAGCGAGAAGCAGGGCCTGCTTCCCCACCCGGTTGAGGCTTTCCCTGGACAGCTCGAAGCCCGCGCGGAGAAGGATCACGATCAGGGCGATCATGCGGAGGTCCGTGCCTATGGAAAGGAGGCGCCCATCGATCGCGCCGATCGCGAAGGGGCCCAAGGCCGCGCCGACCGCCAACATGCCGATGAGTCCGGGGATCCTGAATCGCTTGAAAACCCAATCCGCGATCAGACAGAGGATGATGATTTCCGCGAGGCTGATGGCCATTCCTACTCCTTACCGATCATCTCGGTACGCGATCCTTCTCGCCGGCCGGTGCCCGCGATTGACGGATGATCGTACGTTGCGTATCGATAGGAGTCATCAGCCGATTCCGAAAGGAGGGCGGTTCCGCCTGCGGGAGGCGCCGGACGAACTCCATCGCCGGGTCGTCCCGAGTATATCGGGAGGATCTCTATGGGTCAACGAGACGGCCGACGCTTCCGTAATCGCCCGTTGTTGCCATCTGCGGAAGCGCGAGGGACTCGATTATAATCGAATCCGCGGCTTCCCCCCGTTTTTCCGATGCCCTATACTGTATCGATATGCGCGAAGCTCAAAAAGTCCCGACCGGAAGACGAAACCGTTACGAGGCGATCCTCTTCGACCTCGACGGAACCCTCTATGACCTGCGCCTCTTGGCGCCCTTGCTCGGCCTCGCGTCGATCCGGGACCTGGGGCGGTTAGCGGCCCTGGTCTGGGCGCGGGAATCCAAGGCGGGCATCGATTTCGGTTCGCGCGATGCGCTGGTGGACGCCATCGCCCTGGACGCGTCGCTCCGGTTGAAAGGGGAAGAGGCCGAAGACCTCAGGCGGTGGTACGAGGAGTGCTTGTACGGCCGTTTCGTGTCGGTGCTCCGCGGGTTCTGCCGCGCGCGGCCCTGCGTTCGTCGCTTCCTCGCCGAACGGGGCCGAACGGTCCGGCCAGCGGGCGCCGCCCGCCGCGAATGGCCGGCGCTCGGCGTGCTCTCCGACTACGGCCACGTGGACGACCGCATCCACGCTATCGGACTGGACCCGCACCAGTTCGACCTCCGCCTGTCGAACGAGGACGAAGGAGCGCTCAAGCCCGCCGCGCGGCCGTTCCTCCGCGCCGCGGAGCTCTTCGGCGTGGAAGCCGAGAAGGTGCTCGTGGTCGGCGACCGGGATGGCTTCGACGGGGCCGGCGCGGCGGCGGCGGGCATGGACTACGTCCGCGTAGCGACTCCCCGCGAGGCGCGCTCGTTCTTCCGCGGCCTGATGGAAAAATAGCCGATCGCTCCCCGGGCGAAGTCGCGGTGCTCCGATGCGACCGCCACTACCGGCCCCACCGCGGCGGCTCGTATTGGAAGCTCGAGTAGCCCGGCCTTAGGAAAGGCCCGTTATCCTGCCGTCCGCGTCCACGTCGATGCCCATGAAAGCCGGTTTGCTCGGCAGGCCCGGCATCGTGGTCATGTCGCCGCA
>JAEWSV010000442.1 GCA_023398155.1 Spirochaetota bacterium | reverse complement strand
TCAAAGCCCTCGGCGGCCGGAGCGTCGCCTACGGCTTCCTCGGCGGCGGAGCGGGCGACTTCATCCGGGCCTTCCTTGATGCCCAAGGCATCGAACACCGGTTCGTCCGGGTGGCCGGGGAGACGCGGACCAACCTCAAGATAGTGGACCCGGTCCTTGGTACGCACACGGACATCAACGAGAGCGGGCCGCCGATCGGGATGGAGGACCTCGCCCTCTTGGAGGAAGCGCTGTTCGAGGATGCGGGAAGCGACGACATCTTCGTGTTCTCGGGCAGTACGGGAAACGGCGTGGACGCTTCGATCTACGCGGCGTGGATACGGCGGTGCCGAAGCGTCGGCGCGCGGTCCCTGCTGGACGCGGACGGAGCGGCCCTCGTCGCGGGAGCGGCAGCCAAACCGACCGCGCTCAAGCCCAACATCGATGAACTTTCGCGCCTCGTCGGCCGCCCGCTCGCCGACATCGCGGCAGTGAACGCGGCGGCCAAGTCGCTGCTCGGCGGGGGGACGGAGCTCGTGGCCGTTTCCCTCGGCGCGGACGGCGCCCTCTTCGCCGGTCCGAGCGCTTCGCTGCGGGCCCACGGCATTCCGATCCAGGCCCTGAGCACGGTGGGCGCGGGGGATTCCCTCGTGGCCGCCCTCGTCCTGGGCCTTGAGCGCGGCGACGACCTGGAGCATCTCGTGCGGCCGGCCGTGGCCGCGGGTACCGCCGCCGCTGCGACCGCAGGCTCGGCGCCCTTCGATCTGGATCTGATGCGCGCCTTCGAATCGAAGGTGCGGTACGAGTTCATTTGAACGATTTCGCGGAGGAGAAGATATGAAGACGAAAGCCGTCCGGTTATACGGGAAGAAGGATCTGCGGCTCGAAGAATTCGAGCTGCCGGAAATAGTGGAGGACGAGGTCCTGGTGCGCGTGGTCTCGGACAGCATCTGCATGTCCACCTACAAGGCCGCCTCGCTCGGCACCGACCACAAGCGGGTGCCCAAGGACATCGCCGAGCGCCCCGTGATCGTCGGCCACGAGATGGCGGGCGTCATAGAGAAAGTCGGTTCGAAGTGGGCGGGCCGCTATAAAGTCGGCGCCAAGTTCGCCATCCAGCCCGCCCTCAACTACAAGGGCAGCATGGATTCGCCGGGCTATTCCTACCGTTGGTGCGGCGGGGCCGCTACCTACGCCATCATGCCCCACGAAGTGATGGAACTCGATTGCCTCCTGGACTACTCGGGCGACGCCTTTTTCCAGGCCTCGTTGGCGGAACCCATGTCCTGCATCATCGGCGCCTTCCACGCCTCCTATCACACCGTCGCGGGGAGCTACGAGCACCGCATGGGCGTCGTGCAGGGCGGCCGCATGGCCATCCTCGCGGGGGCGGGGCCCATGGGGCTCGGGGCTGTGGACTACGCCCTCCATGGGGGCAGGCCTCCGCGCCTCCTCGTGGTGACCGACATCGATGAGGGTCGGCTCAGCCGGGCCCGCCAGCTCTTCACCGCGGAGGAAGCCGCGAGAGCGGGCGTGGAACTCCACTTCGTGAACACGAAGGAATCAGCCGATCCCGTCGCCGCCCTCCTCGCGCTCTCCGGCGGAGAAGGCTACGATGACGTCTTCGTCTACGCTCCGGTGGCGCCGGCCGTGGAGCAGGGCGACCGCATCCTGGGCCGCGACGGCTGCCTCAACTTCTTCGCGGGTCCCACCGACACCAAGTTCTCCGCCATGGTGAACTTCTACAACGTCCACTACGCGGCGACCCATACGGTGGGCACGAGCGGAGGGAACACCGACGACATGCGGGAAGCCCTCGCGCTCACCTCCGAGCGCACGATCAATCCGGCGGTGATGGTCACCCACGTCGGCGGCTTGGACAGCGCCGCGGATGCGACTCTCCACCTGCCCGACAAACCCGCGGGAAAGAAACTCATCTACACCGGCATCTCCATGCCGCTCACCGCCATAGCCGACTTCGTTTCTCTCGCGGCAGGGGACGCGCGCTTCGCCGAACTGGACGCGCGCTGCCGTGCGCACCGGGGCCTGTGGAACCTGGAGGCGGAGCGGTACCTGCTCGCCAACTGGCCGAAGATTTAGCCTCCCGGCAGCGGACTCCGTGGCCGCGACCGCACCGGCCTGCCACCGCTACCGCACCGGCCCGCGGCCCGCGGCGGCCCGCCTCGAGCGCCGAGCGCGCGCTCAAGTTTCCTGTTCTTGAGCCCTGAAAAATAGGGCCAGCGCGACCGATAGCAGGACGCCGAGGCCCGCGCTCGTCCAAACCCAGAGGGGGAGCCCCGCGAGCAGGCGGGGTTCCTTCCCCCAATTCCAGAAGTCGAAGGCCGGGACGAGGACGGCGAGGAAGATCAGCGCCCATCGGACGGGCAGGACGTGCCTGATCCGATAGGGCTCGAAAGCGCCCGGCCGCGGAGCTGAAGACGCGCGGCGCTTCCCCCTCGCCGAGCCGACCGCAGTCCCCAGGGCCAAGGTTCCCCAGGATACGGCCGCCACCGTGAAGATCGGCGGAACGCCGGGCACGGTGAGGAAGCCGAAGCCCGTTAAGACCACCGCGAGTTCTCCGAGCACGAGGGAGGCGAGACCGGCGATCGCTCCCGGCCGCGAGGAATAGAGCCCGCAGAAGAAGAGCGGCGCCATCGCGGCGTAACCGAGGAAACTCGACTTGTTGAGGAAGGCCAGGATGTCGTCGGGCGGCACCAGCGCGATGGCGGTGCCGACTGAGGCCAGGAGGGCGACGGCGGTCCGCGAGACGAGGTGAGGCGCGTCCTTCTTTCCGGCGAGGTCCCGCACCACTACCGAAGCGAGGGTGAGGAGCTGGCTATCCATCGTGGTCATGAGGGCCGCGAGCGGGGCTAGAAGGAGGAAGGCCGTCACCGCGCCGGCCAAGGGTCGCGGCGCCGCCTCCGCAGCGAGGGCGGGCCAGATCCGGTCGGCCCCGGCGCCGCCGAGCCCTGGCAGGACCATCGAACCGAGGACTCCCGTGGAGACGGTCAGGAAGAAGAGGATCGTGGTGACGAGGGGGTAGGCCACGATGGTACGTCGCATGGCCTTCCCGTCGCGCGCGGCGAGAAAGCGCTGGTTGAGCTGGGGAAACATTGGATCGGCGAGCAGCCAGAGCAGGAAGTATCCCGCGTAGGCCGCGGGCGAGAGCCCCGCGCCGCCGCCGGGGCGCGAAAGCAGGGCCGGCGAGCGCTCCGCGACGAGCTCGTGCGCCGGGACGAAACCGCCGAGGCGCCGGACGACGAGAGCCCAGGCCAGGGCCGCGATGCCCATGAGCATGACGCCGTGGAGCACGTCGGTCCGTACGACCGCGCGCATGCCCCCGAATATCGTATAGAGCGCGATGACCGCGGCGACCGAAACCGCGCCGACGACGTAGGGGACGCCGAGCGCCGATTCCAGGAGGAGTCCCGCGGAGATGGGCTGTAGGGCGAGATAGGGGAGGGTGAAGGCCACGAGGGCGATCGCGTAGGCCTTCTTGAGGATGGGTGAACCGTAGCGGTCCTCGACGAAGTCGGCCGGCGTGACCCAACCTCTGCGGACGCCCGTTTCCGAGAATGGGAGGCCGATGAGGTAAAGGCCGATCACCATGAATGCCGTACCGAGGCCCATGACCGGGTAGAAGGCGTAGCCGAGGCGATAGCCCGCCCCCGCGAGGCCGAGGACCGTGAAGGCCGAGAAGTTGGTCGCGGCCAGGGTGAGAAAGAGGGCGAGGCTGCCGAGGCGCCGGTCCGCGAGATAGAAGGATTCATCCGGGCTCGGCTTGAGGCGCGCCAGCTTCGCCGCGCGACCGGCGACGAGCGTAACGAGGAAGAATACGGAGAGCACGATGAGGGCCGTTGTCATATGGACTCCTTACGGAGCCTGAAAGGTCCGCGGCGGGAGGCCCGAGGACCTGACGTAGCTCGCTATACGTTTCGGTATGCGAGCCGACTATCCGACGGACCCCTTCAAGTGGTCAAGGGCTTCGGAGGATGCCTATGATCGCGAACGCCGCCGTTCGGCATTCCGCTACACCCTGCGCTCGAAGCTCCAAGTCACTGGTTGGAAGCGGCGAGTCCAGAAGGCGTAGGCCTCCAGGTTCGTCGTCTCGCAGTCGACGGACACGAGGTCCATGCCGCGCTCGACGGCCTCGGCGGCGACGGCCCGCAGGAGGAGGGACGCCGTACCCCGTCGCCGTTCGGCGGCCTCCGTGAACATGCCGTCTATGGCGAGCGTCTTGTAGCCGTGGACGGCGTCGGTCACGTCGAACTGCGGCCGTTCGGCTTTGATGAACGCCGTCGCCCGGCCCTCCCGCTCGGCGATGAAGGCTACTGCCTCCGGCTCATCGAACCAGGCATCCCACTCCTCCGCGGACGGGCCGTGGGTATTGGGCATGAGGACGGGAGAGGCGCCGATGTGAGAGGCGAGCCGCGCGTTCATCTCGGCCAGCGCGACGGCGTCGAGCGGCCCGGCGCGGCGAATCGCGAGTCCCGTTCGCGCCGCGAGTTCCGTCCGCGCCGCCTCCGGCCCGCTATCCGCGGTCTCCTCCGCGGGACCGGAGAACCCAGCGAGGAGCTCGGAGGCGCCGCCCGCAGCGTCCATGACGATGCGGCCGAAACCGGTGAGCGAGAAGGCTTCCAGGGCTGCCGAGTCGCTCGCGTAGGCCGCACCCGCATGGATGCGGACGTCTTTCGCGACCCAGCGGCCGGCGAGTTCGCGGTAGAGGAGCCGATAGGCGAGGGGCGCCCGGTCGTCGGCGCTCTCGGCGCGGGCGGTCGCGGTAGTCGCAGCGGTCGCGGCGGCGCCGCCAGCCTCCGCGCGGCGGACGGCGCCGTGGCACCAGTCGGGGGAGAAGGCTCCGCTCCCGGCATTACGGAAGTCGTCCAGGATGAAGCCGCCCAGGAAGGCGACGAGGCGGCCTCCTTCGGACGCGCCGATGAGGTCTCCCTCGCGGGCCATCCATTCCAGCTTGGGTTCGTAGTGCGCGGCGTCGCGGTACGGAAGCCGCGGCAGGAAGCTCCGAAGCCGCGCGTGCTCTCCCGCGGCGAGGAAGGCGGCTTCCGCGATCGCATCGCGCGTTTTCAGATCTATTATTTCCATGGCCGGATCGTAGCATGGCGCGCGTTTCCGCGGAGGCCCGAAGTCGCTTCTCACCGAAGTTTCCGGCAGGGAAGTTCAGCGATCCGAGGCCTCCATCTCCGCGAGGGTGGGGGGCTCCGCGCCGCGCTTGGCGCAAACGAGGGCGGCGGCCTTGTTCGCGAAGGCGAGGGCTTCGGCGAGTTCGGCCTCGCCGAGGCCGGCGACGGCCGCCCTCGACATCTTGCCGTGCGTTTCGAGCCAGGATAGGAAGCCCGCGTGGAAGGTGTCGCCCGCGCCGATGGTGTCGACGACCTTCACCGGGACGACCGGGGCCGCCGCGCTGAAGGCCGAGCCGTCGCTCCGTCTTCCTACGGCGAGGGCGCCGTCCATGCCGAGGGTGGTCACGACGAGCGTCGGGCCGAACGCGAGGATCTTACGGAGGGCCTCGTCGCGGTCCAGGTCGGGATACACGTACTCCAAGTCGGCCCCCGAGATCTTCACGATCGTGGAGGAGGCCATCCACCCCTCCAGGCGACGGACGTAGGCCTGCCGGTCGGCGATCATGACGGGCCGTACGTTCGGGTCCACCGAGATGACCGGGGCCCCCACGTCATTCCGTCCGGCTTCTCGCTTCACGAAGGCTTCGATCGTGGAAGCGACCGGTTCCATGGTCATGGAGATGGATCCGAAGAGGATGCAGTCCGCCGCCGCGGGCAGCCGATGCGGAAGATCGGCCGGTAGGAGGGATCGATCGGCGCTCCCCTCGGTGTAGAACGAGTACTGCGGCTCGGCGCCGCTCTCCAGTTTCACGAAGGCCAAGGTGGTCGTCTGGTCGGATCGGGCGATGAGGTCCGTCCGTACCCCGTTCTCCCCGAGCCTCTTTATGAGGAGCTCCCCGAAGAAATCGGTCGAGAGGCGGCCCACGAAGGAGACCGGAACGCCGAGGCGGCTTATGGCGATGGCCGAATTATAAGGGCTGCCGCCGGGACAGGGGCGGAACGCGTCCCCTCCTTCCCAAGCGAAGGGAACCATGTCGATGAGCGCTTCACCGCAGCACAGGATCATACGAGCCTCCGCCGCCATAGTAGACCGGGACTTCCGCGGAGGCAAGCGCGGCGGCCGGTCATGGTGACGGACGTCACGCCGGAAACCCCGAGTCGAGCGGCGCGCCGAGCCGGTCAGTACATGAGGTCCAACTCGCTTACGGCTTTACCTTCTTCCCAATCGAATTCATGATACATCGTTAGGGCGCCGGCCGCATCGACTAAGTCCACCTTGCTGCACCGTCCATCCGCATACGAAAAGATAGCCGCACGAAGAAGTTCCCCTGAACCGTTATAGGTATCGGCCCGTTCCCTGGTCCCATCCGCTTTATACGTGAAGATGGTATATCTGGCGCTACCATAGTTTTCGGAATATTCCTCCCGCGTCTTTCTGCCCGAATCGTATGTCATCGTTATGGTGATAGATAGTGAGTCGGCGTCCGCCCGGTACATCTCTTTTTTCGCAATATTTCCTGAGTCGTCATAAGTATAAATCCAGTATACGGACAACTCTCCATCCGCTCCGTACGCCAGAATCTTGGTGAGGTCATGGGGGGAACCGAACTCGAACTTGTCCGTCCCGTTTGCCGCCCCCTCCGCGTTGGTAAGGGAGTTCTCCGTAAACTTGCCTTCGTCGTCATACCGATAGTTTACTGCGCTTAGGTACGTCCCATCTGCATCGTAATTCCGGCGCGTTTTCATGCAGTAGGATGGCGGGTCATCGTCATCATCGTCAGGCGAAGCGCATCCGCCGAAGACAAAAGTGAGCACGACAACGGCTGTGAAAAGTATGACCCCGCAATCTATTCGTTTCTTCATACCTCTTCCTCTTGAATCCATTTGGTGGTATTGCAGGACTGACTGTCCGAAGGCGCTATCCGCGTCCTTTTCATAATGACCGGACATTAATGTGGCGTCGATGTTGCTATTCTCAGGATAAATATTTCTTCGATCGGCTCCCCCGTTGCCCTCGTCGTCTGCGGCATTTACACTGTGAATCACGGCGCGCGACGGATAGGAGGCGGGGATGCGGAGAGAAGGCGGCTATTGTCTGGTCCTGGGAGGGGGCGGCGCCAAGGGCGTCTACCACATCGGCGCGTGGCGGGCACTTAAAGAGCTCGAAGTACCCGTCGACGCCTTCATCGGTAACTCTATCGGCGCCATCATCGCCGCCTTCCTCGCGCAGGGCTCGGACGCGGCCTTGGAGGAACTCGGCGCCTCCATATCGTTGGGGTCCATCCTTTCCCTGGATCCCGCGGCGGGGGCCAAGGACGGAGCCGAACGCTTCAAGGGATGGATGGACATGTTCAAGGCCTTCGTGGACAAGGGCGGCCTGGACACGAGCCCGCTCAAGGCCCTGCTCCAGACCTACTTGGACGAGGAACGCCTGCGCGCCTCGGGCGTGGACCTCGGCCTCCTCACCGTGAACATCACCGACAAGAAGCCCTGCGAGGTGTTCCTGGACCAGATGGAAAGCGGATCCCTCGTACGCTATCTCCTCGCGAGCTCGGCTTTCCCCGGCTTCATCAAGCCGGAGATAGACGGGAAGCAGTACGTGGACGGGGGCCTCTACGACAACGTGCCGTATAACACGGCACGCAAGCGGGGGTATCGGCGCATCATAGTCCTGGACATCTCGGGCGCGGGCTTTTCGCGGAAGCCGGACATCATCGGGAGCGAGACCATCTACATCAAGAACTCCATCGATATGGGCGGGACCCTCGACTTCGACCGCGCCTTCCTGGACGCTTTCACGCGTCTCGGCTACCTGGACGTGATGCGGACTTTCGGCCGGTACCTCGGTTATTCCTATTTCCACCTCAAGGACGACGTATCCGAGCGCGGCTATCGCCGCTTCTTGGAGGATCGCCATCTGCCTGAGGCCGTCTTCCCCGACTCCATGCGCTACGACCGGCGGGTACTCCACAAGCACCTGGAGTGCGCGGCGTCCATCCTCGGCGTGGAGCGGCTTCGGGTATAC
>JAEWSV010000211.1 GCA_023398155.1 Spirochaetota bacterium | reverse complement strand
ATCTTCCCGTTCGCGAGTTTGGCCTGATAGCCGACTAGGATAGGGACCCCCGCGAGCGGCCTCCCCGCCGACTTCACCGCAGCCTTGAAAGGAGCGGCGAAGGGGGTAAAGGGCGCGGTCTCCAGCCGGTCGTTGAGCTTCTCGAGGGTGACCGTCGACAGCGCGGACTTCGCCTTGGAAAGGTTCCGCTCGAGCTTGATCGGAGCGTTCTCCACGTCGGAACCGGACGCGGCTACGGCGGCTTGGATGAACTTCCGCGCGGCCGCCACGGCCTCCCCGTCCCAAACCAAGTCGTCCCCCTCGGCTTCCGGCACCGCGGTCGCGTCGATCTTTTCCTGGAAGATGCCCGCGATGCGGCGTTTCTCGGCGTTGAGGTCCACCGTGGAGTAGCGGCCCAAGATGTAGACCGTCACGCCGGACTTATCTTCGGCGACGTACTTGTCCGTGACCTGGAAGCCCGCGACCCGGCTCGTGGAAGTCTGCTTGACGGTCTGGACGAGGTCAGCCTGGAAGGAATCGAGCGTGGACCGCGCCGTCGCCGTGGAATCGGCGGTGACGGTTACCCCGATGTAGCGGAGGATTTCGGCCACGAGCGTTGAAGTGGCCACATCGGTCGCGGGAGCCGGCCCTTCGCCCTCGCCGTAACCGACGAAATAGGTATACTTCGCGTCGCTCGCCGGCGTTTCAAGAGTCCACGCCGGCGCCGTCTTTAGAGGAGCGGGGGTCGCCGCGGGCGGAGCGCTCGCGCACGAGATCAGGGCGGCCGCGGCGATCGCCGCGACCGCGGCGGCGGCGAAGCGCACCGCGGCGGTACGTATCGACAGAAGCATCGTATCCTCCGAAATCAGGCAACCAAAGAAAAGGCGGTCCCACCCATTCGGGTGAACCGCCTTGGCTCGCGCGCGGTACGGGCGAGCCACGCGAAGGGGACGGCCTTAAAGCCGCCCCGGTTCAACGTTCAGAATCCCTCGTAGAAGGACTCTTTCACGCGGTCGATGGCCGTCTGCTGTTCCTTGGTGGGCGGCGTATCGGGCTTCGTGCCTTCCAGGACGGCGTTGATCTGCTTCTTGAGTATCTCGCGGTCAATGCTTACGAGGACGTAGTAGTCGTAGACCTCGCGATCCACCGTAACTCCGTCATCCTTGAAGTAGCGCTTGAGGATCCAATAGTCGGTCTCCTTGCGCGCGCCGGAGAAGGAAGCGTCGGAAGAGTTCTTCACGACGTTCTCGAAGTAGCGGCCGAACTCGTCGTCGGGGCTGCCGGCCGCGGCGCCCGCGAACTTAACTTGCACGCGCTGGGACACCAGGCGGGAAAGGTCCTGGGCGACGTTGAATCCCTGTGCCCACAGGCGGAGGGCGCCGAGGTTCGTGCCGGAATCCTCGCCTACGAAGACGAACTTGTCCTTGTACTTCTCAAGCGCTTCCACTCCGGTCATGCCGTCGGCGATGTACACTTCCACCCACTCGGGAACGCCGCCGCCGATCGCCTGGGCCTTGTGGTCCACGATGACGTACTTCGGCGCCGCGGCCTGCTCGATGGGTTTCGCCGGAGCCGGAGCCGGCTCGGGCTTGCTCGCGCATCCTGCGACCACCAACGTCGCCGCGATCATGGTAAGCGCTACAGACAGCTTTTTCACATGTGCCTCCTTGAAGCGGTATCATACACCGCCAACAATACGTCGGGCATCTTGCCCGATTTTGGAACCGCCCAATGCGGCGGCACCGTTAATACCTATCGCGTCTCATTCGAAAAAACCCGTTCAACTACCCGTATTGAACGTTATCGTCTTGCCCCGGGTATACACCCAATAGGCGTTCTCCATGCCCGGAGTTTTACCGAACGACGCGTAGCACGCATCTTCTAAAACAGACATCGAATCGAAAAGGTACACGTCCATGATCGTTTGATCGGCCGCGCTCGGCCCCATGACGATATCCCGGACGTGCGGCCTGAGGTTTCTGCGGAACGTCGAGGTCGTCCGGGGATCCGCGGTCTTCTGGAGGATGACCTGGTAACGGATGCCGTTCGCGGTTCGGTTGCGGAGGACGGAAGTCGAATCGCGCACCACCCGCGGCATGAACTGCGCGGTTCCCGCGACGAGGGCGTTGAGCAAGGCGTCCTCCTGCGAGGACGTGCTCAGGGAACGGTCGGTGCGGAACGTGACCGAACCGAGCAGCTCGGCCGTGGACGGGTCGAACATGTTCGCGCTGAAATTGGCTTCCCCGAAGTGCCTACCGCCGTCGCTCCATGCGCGGGGCGCCGAATCGAGCTCCACGTACACGTCCGCGCCGAGCTTCTGGGCTATGAACTGGGTGAGGCTCATGGATTCGCCCGCCTCGGCCTCGTACGCCGTCCGCTGGTCCTCCATGTTTTTCCGGAGCTGATCGTAGTGGACCACGTCGAATCCCTGCTTAAGCAGATGCTCGTTTCCCTTGGTCAATATCATGCGTTGCTGGAATTCGTCCAGGGGCACGCCTTCCTTCATGACCATCATGTACTTGAGCCGCTTGATGTAGCCGTCCAGGAACGCGCGTTCCGCCCCGCTCAGGCCGGGCGCGCCCTCAGCCGCCCCGGAAGGACGCGGCGGGGAGGTCTCGGTTTCGGTCGGCTCAGGCGCCGCTTCGGACGCCGCCTCGGGCGATCGGTTCGCGGCGGTCGGCGACTTATCGCCGGTGACCAAGTCCTGCGCGCGCGTGCGGGCGGCGGATCGCTCCGGCGCGGTCCCGGCGGGGCCGGCGTCCGGGGGAGCCGCCGGAACGGCGGCCGGGGATTCGGGGGCCGAAGCGCAAGAAAGGAACAGGGCGGCTACTAGTACGGCCGCCCAACTACGTTTAGGCATCGAATGCTCCTTGGGAAATAAACAAACCATCGGCGCAATTAGTACAGGGCCGTTCAGTTTTCTATGACAGAAGAATCGGTTTCGGCCGGAGCGGCGAGCGGGGAAGCCTCGACGCCGAGCTCGTCTATTATCGCGGTCCTCGGCGGAACGGCATCTTCGGAAGCCGGAGCGGCGCTCGCGAGCCCTCCGAGGCGCACGACGCCCGTCCCGAGGAGCGCGGTGGAGAAGGGGAAGGAAACGGAGGCCGACCCGGATTCGCTCACGGACAGGATCGCCGTAGCCGTCGGGTAGGACGCGGACAGCGTCACTTCCACGAGGACGGCGTCATCCTGCGCGTCGCCCGCGGGCATCGCCACGACGGCGACCTGGCCATTCTGGACATCGCCGAGGCGGAGCTGGAGTCCGACGTCCACGGAAGATAACTCAGCCGTCAGGACTTCCACGCCGCTGATCCCGATGAACGACGCGCGCCAAATCGGGCCGATCGCCGAAACGGCGACCCGCGTGAATACGCGCGCGGAATCGAGGCCTCCGGCCCGTACCGGCACGAGCGGCAAGTCCACCTGATACGGTTCGCCGGGACCCACCGAGAGGCCGTACGAATCGCCGAAGCGCACCCACGCGGGGGCGACTCCGTTCGTCCGGACGAAGGCGCGGCCGCTATCCTGGGCGTCCGCCGAGTCCGAAAGATCGCCGAGGAAGCGATAGAGGCGTACGTAATCGGCTGCCTTTCCCGGAAGGCCGGGGGCGGCGGCGGTGAGGGAGGTCGCCACGGTCAGCTCCGCGCTCGCCCCGATGAGATCGGGGGATTTCGGATCGAGCGGCGGTTCGGGATAGACTTCAACCCTAACCGTATGGAAACCTTCCCTCGAGGGGGTTTTCCAAAGGATTTGGTTTCCGCCGTCTTTGAGGCGTCCCATGCCGATCAGCTTGGTACCGAAGTACCACGCGACGTACGGGTTAAGGCGGTCGTCCGACTCGATTTCGGCATGCAATAAAAGATTGGTCTCGGTCGGGAACACGGGAGCCGTGGCGGAAGGACCGGTACCCGGAGGATAACTCAGGACCCTACCGAGGTTGAACGTCGCGTCGGCCAGGTAATAGATAGAACGCCGCCGCTCGAAGAGTATACCGTCTTCGCCAAGGACCCGCATCACGAGCACGTAGCGGCCGACGGCGAGATCAGCGGGAAGCGCGAAGGAGGGAAGTTCGCCCGTGAAACGAGGAACGAGGACGGGCTCCTCTTCGGCGCCCCGCGCGGAGCCTGAGCCGGAAAGGCGATAGACCACGTCGCTGGCCGCGGGCTTCCCTTCCGCGTCCTCCAGGTAGACCCTGAGGCCGGTGACGTCGGGATCGCCTTCGACCTCTGAAGTGAAGGACGGGCGGACGGTATCGGCGGCGCTGATCGCCGCGCCGTCGTCGAGGTTACGCGAACCGACGAACGCGTCCAGACCGTAGGCGGCGTCCTTCGCGATGACCGTATTCATGTTGCCGCACCCCGCCAGGAATGCGGAAAGGACGAGAAGAATCGGACTCCCGAGGACGACGCTGCGTTTCATTCGACTTTGCTTCTAGTATACTGTTTTTTCTCAAATATCACCATAGGATCGATACGGATCGTATTCATTGCCCTGCACCCGCGCTTGGGAGTAGAATCACCCCGTCATGCGCGCAACAAAAGCCATCATCCATCTGGACCGTCTCCGCGCCAACATCGGCTCCATCCGAGCCAAGGTCGGCCCCGCCGTTCGCATCTGCGTTCCCGTCAAGGCCGACGCCTACGGGCACGGCGCGATCCGCGTCGCCGTCGCCGCCATCCGGTCCGGCGCCGGCTACCTGGCGGTCGCCTCCGTGCAGGAGGGCGTCGAGCTCCGGGAGGCCGGCATCGTGGCCCCCATCCTCCTCTTCTCCCTCCCCATACCCGAAGAGCTCGGCGACGTCGCCGCCCACCGCATTACGCCCCTGGTGCCCGACGCCGAATTCGCCCGGGCGGTGGCCGAAGCCGCGGAGGCCGCTGGCGAGACGCTGAGCGTGCACCTCAAGATCGATACGGGGATGGGCCGCATCGGCTGCCGCCCCGAGGAGGCCGCGGACCTGGCCCGCGCGGTATCTTCCATGAAAAGCCTCAAGCTGGAAGGAATCGCGACCCATCTGGCAGTCGGGGACTCCTCCGCGGCTGACGACGCGGCCTACACCGAACGCCAACTCGCCTCCTTCCGCGAGGCGGTGGACTCGGTCCGCGCGGCCGGCATCGATCCCGGCATCGTCCACGCCGCCCATTCGGGGGCCGTCGCGATCCACCAAGGCTCCTTCTTCGACATGGTCCGCCCCGGACTTCTCGTCTACGGGTATCCGCCCGTGGAGGACCGCGTCGACGCGGTCCCGGTCAGTCCGGTCATGGAGCTCGCGACGAGCGTCGTGTTCATCAAGGCCGTGAAGAAAGGCGAATCGATCTCCTACGGCAGGATATGGACCGCCGACCGGGACACGACCGTCGCGACTCTCCCCGTCGGCTACGCCGACGGGCTCCAGCGCCGACTCTCCGGCAAGATTTCCGTGCTCATCGGCGGGACGAGCTACCCCGTCGTCGGACGCATCTGCATGGACCAATGCATGGTCGATCTCGGCCCCGCTTCTCCCGTCAGGCGCTGGGACTCCGCGGTCGTCTTCGGCGGCGAGAGCGCGGGCCCCTCGGCCGCGGACCTCGCGCGCGAGCTCGGCACCATCCCCTACGAGATCACCTGCGGAATCAACAAGCGCGTTCCCCGCGTCTACGTGGAATAGGATATACTGCTCGTCCGCGCTTCGTAAAAAGGAGACCCGAATGGCCACGGTAAAGCTCAATCCCGTCCCCTCCGACATAGAAATCGCGCAAGCCGCCGCCTTGGAACCCATCGCCCAGATCGCAGAAACCTTGGGCATCCCCACCCGTTTCGTGGAGCGGTACGGCGCCTATAAGGCGAAGATCGATTGGCGGCTCCTCCGCGATAGCGGCATCGCCTCTCCGAGGGCGAAGTACGTGGACGTCACCGCCATCAGCCCGACCCCGCTCGGCGAGGGCAAGACGACCACGACCGTGGGCCTGACCCAGGGCCTCGGCTTCATCGGGAAAACGGCCGTCGCGGCCCTCCGACAGCCCTCCATGGGCCCGACCTTCGGCATCAAGGGCGGAGCCGCCGGCGGCGGCTACAGCCAGGTCGTCCCGATGGAGGACTTCAACCTCCACCTCACCGGCGACATCCACGCCGTTTCCGCGGCCCACAACCTCTGCGCGGCCGCGGTGGACGCCCGTATTTACCACGAGGGCCGTTGGACGGACGCCTACTTCGAAAAGCTCGCTCTCCGGAAGCTCAAGATCGATCCGTACCGCGTCGCCATCGGCCGGGTCGTGGACATGAACGACCGCGTGCTCCGCAACGTCCTCGTCGGGCTCGGCGGACTGGAAGACGGCCCGATGCGCCAGTCCCGCTTCGACATTTCCGTGGCGAGCGAAGTCATGGCCATACTCGCCCTCGCGACGGACCTGGCCGACCTCCGCGCCAGGCTCGGCCGCATGGTGGTGGCCTACGACGTGAAGGGGACGCCCCTCACCGCCGACGATTTCGGCGTAGCGGGCGCTATGGCGGTCCTGCTCCGCGAGGCTCTCAAGCCGAACCTCATGCAGACCCTGGAAGGCCAGGCCGCCTTCGTGCACGCGGGTCCATTCGCCAACATCGCCCACGGCAACTCGTCCATCATGGCCGACCTCGTGGCTACCCGCTACGCCGATTACGTCGTGACCGAGAGCGGGTTCGGCGCGGACATGGGCATGGAGAAGTTCTTCGACATCAAGTGCCGGTCCTCGGGGCTCAAGCCCGACGCCGTGGTGGTGGTGGCGACAGTGCGGGCGCTCAAGGCCCACGGCGGCGGCCCCGCGGTGACGCCAGGTAAGCCGCTCCCGCCCGAGTACCGGGAGGAGAACCTCGACCTCTTGAAGGCGGGGATGGCGAACCTCGTCGCCCACCTCGGCATCGTGAAACGCTTCGGCGTGCCCGCGGTGGTCGCGATCAACGCCTTCCCGACCGACACCGAAGCCGAATGGGAGGCGATCCGCGAGGCGGCCGTCAAGGCCGGCGCCATGGACGCCGTGGTGGCCCGGAACTGGGCGCTCGGCGGCGAGGGCGCGGCGGACCTGGCGAAGGCCGTGGAGAAGGCCTGCTCGATCCCTTCGAAGTTCGATTTCCTCTATCCCGCCGAGCTGCCGCTCCGGGACAAGATCGAGCGGATCGCGACGGAGGTCTACGGGGCCGACGGCGTGGACTACACGGCGGCCGCGGCCGAAGAGCTCGATTCGCTGTCCGAGAAGGGCTTCGGCTCCCTACCGATCTGCATGGCCAAGACCCAATACTCGCTGTCCCACGATCCCGGCCTCAAGGGGGCGCCCAAGGGTTGGCGCCTTCCCATCCGCGAAGTGCGGCTCGCGGCCGGAGCGGGCTTCGTCTATCCGCTCTGCGGCGACATGACCACGATGCCGGGCCTGC
>JAEWSV010000355.1 GCA_023398155.1 Spirochaetota bacterium | reverse complement strand
TCGTGGACGAGGTATGGCGATCGGTCGCCGACGAGTCCGAGCGGGCCGAGCTCCTGGCGGCTTTGGAAGTCGCGGTCGCCGCGCTGCCGCGCGATCAGCGCGAGGTGATCCTCGCCCAGGTGCTCTGCGGCGAAACCTTCAAGTCCATAGCCGAACGGACGGGGACGTCCATCGAGACGCTCGCGGCGCGTAAACGGTACGCGCTCGCGAAGCTCCGCGCGTCCCTGGAGGATTTTTCCATGGAGGAAAATGATGCATAGGTTCTTCGATCATGGGGAGCGGAAATTCCCCCCAATCGCCATCGCCGCGTTCGTGGTCGGCGGCGTCGTCCTCATGGCGGCCCTCGCCCTCTTTTTCGGCTGGATCGTGCTCCTGCTCTGGAATTGGCTGATGCCGGAGATCTTCGGCTTGCCCCGCATCGGCTATTGGCAGGCGTGGGGCCTCGTGCTGCTTTCGCACATCCTCGTGAAGGGCGGCTTCGGCCACGGCGGCCATGGGCATGGTCCGCACGGGTGGAAGCACGGCCGCAGGGGCGCGGGCTGGAAGGATGAACTCCGCGCGCACCTCGGGAACGAAGGCGCTGCCGCGGGAAGCGGCGACGCCGGAGGCCCGGCCGGCGCTCCTGACGACACGGTCCCGAAAGGAACCGAGGCGTAACCGGAAGTCGAGGCGGCTTCGGGCGATTACGGCAGCCGCCGGTCGCTCGGCCGGTAGACGGAGCGGAAGTACCGCATCGCCTCGCCGGGATGCCGCCCCTCGTGGTCCAGGTCGCCGAAGGCGGCTTCCCATTCCCGGCGATCGGCGCCGTTTTCCGCGGCGCGTTCAAGGAAAGCGGCCAAGCGGCCGGCATCCTTCACGGCTTCTTCCCAAAGCTCCATGACGCTAGCCGCGGAGGGACGCCCGTCGCCGGGCCTGAGCCAGATCGCGTGGGAGTCGTTGGCGTAATCGATCTTATCGCCCAGGGGCCTATGGTCCGGCCGCATCATGGCCCGGAAGAGGGATTTGACGCCGAAAAAGTCGAGCGCCGTTCCTTTGAGACCGTGGGGATCGCGGGTGAGGCGGCGGACCGTGCCGTAGTCCTTCCACGCCGAGCGGAATCGGCCCGGCTCCACCCGATCGGGGAAGGCTCCGGAGAAGAGGGCGTCGGCGGCGTCTAGGACCGCGCCGTCCGCGGCGGGGGATCGCCATACCTCATCCAATCCGCCCGGCCTGCGAGCGACGAACGCGGAAGCGAGGGCCACCTCGAACCGCATGTGGTCCATCGAATAGATGCCGATGGGGAGGCCTTGAGCGTCGAACCCGGTGCGGTAGTAGACGTAGGGGTGGATCGTGCGGTCCAGGACGTAGTGGAGCAGGAAGCCGTAGAGGTACGCGGACAGAACGGCCTTTTCGGAGGCGGGAGCGGCCGCTAGGCGCGCCGCGAGCGGCGGGAAAACGTCCGCGGGTTCTCCGCCATGGATGAAATCGGCGAAGGCGTGGACCTCCTCAGCCCGCTCCCGCGGCCGCCAGGGGATGCGCCCGTAAACGTAGAAGGGATCGCTTCCCTGGGTGCCCGCGAGCACCGCGCCGATGAAGGCCGCCGGGATTTCGGCGAGCCCCGCGGCGGTTCTCCGGCCGATGCAATCATGGGCGAACTGGATATGGTTCGGGGCGGCGGGCATCAGCGCGCTCCTTCCCGCGCTCCCTTCTCGGAGAGGCGGAACAGGGCGGCGCCCGAAACGAAGAGGATCACGAGGGAGAGCACCCCGAAACGCATCGTCCCGCCGCTCATGCCACCCGTCGACCTGAAGACGAGCAGGGAAATGCCGCCCACGAGCGTGGGTCCGAGGACCGCGGCGAAGCGGCCGAAAATCGTATAGAACCCGAAGAATTCGTTGGCCATATCCTTGGGGATGATCTTTCCGTAATAGGATCGGGAGAGGGACTGGATGGCGCCTTGGGATGTCGCCACCATCATGCCGAGGACCCAGAACTGGGCCACGGAGGTGACGAACACCGCGAAGACGGCGATGGCGCAATACATGCCGATCGTCGCGAAGAGGAGCGTCCGGGTCCGGAATATCTTGGAGAGCCGCGCGAAGATGAGGGCGAAGAAGAAGGCGACCACCTGGATGGCCAGGAGGATGGGCAGGAGGATCTCGGTGGCGTTGTCGGCGGTGACGGCCTCTATGGCGTCCGTAGCGAAGGGGACGGCCATCGATATGATCGTATGCACGCCGTCTATATAAAGAAAATAGGCGGCGAGGAAGAGGAAGACCGGTTTATACGCGCGGATATCCTTGAAGGTCCTGCCGAGCCGCACGAAGGAATTGCGCAGGGGGGCGCTCTCCGGATCGATCCCGTGGACCTGGCCGACGTTGCGTACGAAGGGGATGGCGAAGAGGAGCCACCAGAAGGCGGTCAATACGAAGGTCACCCGGAAACCGGTGAGCAGGTCGTACGGGAAGGAAAGGCCGAAGACGGCGAGCCTCCCGTCCACGGTCAGGCCGGGGAGGACCTGGAGCAGGACGATGGAGGCGATGAGGGGGATCGTGCTGCCGCCGATGTAACCGAAGGCGTAGGCGGTCGTGGAGACCCGGTCCATGTTCTCGTCTGAGGTTGCGTCCACGATGAAGGAATCGTAGAAAACGTTCGTACCCGCGTAGCCGATGGACGCGAGCGAATACGGGATGAGCACGACCCACCAGAGCGCCGGGTCGGCGGGGAAGAACCCGATGAGGAAGGTGAAAAGGATACCGACGACGAAGAAACCCATGAAGAAGCGTTTCTTGTAGCCCCGGTAATCGGCCACCGTCCCGAGGATGGGGGAAAGGACCGCCACCGACAGGCTCACCGCGGAGACGAGGAAGCCGTACAAGGACGAAGCCCCGGACAGGTCCCTGCTCAGGATGCCGTAGAGCATCGGGAATATGAACGCGCTCACGATGACCGTAAAACAGGATTCGGCCCAATCGTAGAAGATATACGACCACTCTTTATTGTTGAACTTCGCTATACCCATGGTACCCCCATCATACACGGTTCTCGCATGCCGCGCCCGAACTAGGAGCGGATCCGACGATGAAAATGAAACAGCAAGCCGCAACCCTATGCTGTATACTGGAATCGATCCGAATCGATACGAAAAATGGAGAGCATAAAATGTTGCGACTCGGCATGGGCGTTGTCTTGGGTGCGGCGTTGTTCTTCCTGTCTCCGCAAGGAGCTCCGGCGCAGGACCAAGGTTCGACAGGCGAGGGCGCGATCATCCTCTCGCGTTTCCTCCTGCTCGAGTCGGGGCGGGCCGAGCGCGCCCATCTGGATCTCGATACCGGCACGAGCGGCGCGATCGAATACTCCGGAGGCATGCTGCCCGCGGCCGGCGGTGACGGCGAGCGCATGTACACCTTCAAGGCCGCCTTCTCCCTAGGCGAAGAACGCCGGGGCCAGGATCTTTCCCTCTACGTCGGCCTGACCGAATACCCCCTCCGCCTCTACCTCAACGGCGCGGAGATCCTCGCCAAGGGACGCTACAAAGGAGGGCGCTACAATTCCAGCCTCCGCGCGGTGAGCGCGGTCTATCTCTCCCCCGACCTCCTCAAGTTCGGCTCCGAAGAGAACGTCCTCGTCATGGAGATCTATCCCCAGTTCGAGACCTGGGGCCTGGATCGCCTCTACATCGACACGACGGAACGGGTGGCCGGCGCGGTCTTTTTCCGCAACTTCCTCGGCGTCAACCTCATCCAAGCGGCCTTCGTCCTGGCCTTGGTCATGTCCCTCTACTTCCTTGCCCTCTTCTTCGCGGAGAACCGCGGGAGGACGGCGTACCTCTACTTCGCGATCATCTGCGTGGCCTTTTGCCTCTCCTACTTCAACGTGACCGTCCACTACGAGGCGAACGACGAAGTCTTCCTGGAAGCCCTATCCAAGGCTGGGCTCGTGCTCCTGTCCACCTTCATGTTCTTCTTCTGCATGGATTTCTCCGGGGTCTTCCGGCAACGCAGGGTGTTCCTGCGGACGATGCTGGCCCTCGGCGTCCTCGCCGCGGCCTTCGTGCTCGTCCAGCGCTCAAAAGCGGCCATCCTGGGGAATTTCGGCCTCGTGATGAACTTCCTGATCGTGCCCCAGTTGCTCCTCGATATCTTCATGTTGGTATACGCCCTCGCGAGAAAGGGAAATCTGAGCGTGATACCGCTCCTCGGCGCCTTCGTGGTCGTCATCAGTACCGCGGTCCACGACGTCCTGTACTTGAACCAGTCTCAGATACCCTACGCCTGGTTCACCGCGTACGGGTACTTCGCCGTCATCGTGGCCATCTTCGCGAGCCTCGCGGCCGAGCAGGCCCAGCAATACCGCGACGCCCTGATCCGGGAAGGCGAGCTGGACCGGAAGAACAAGGAGCAGAACGAGCTCATCGACCGGATCAAGCTGGTCAGCGAGAACCTCGTCGGCAGCGGAGAGGCCTTGGAAAAGACCATCCGGAACTCCACGGAAATCATCGCGCACAGCACCGAGGCCGGGCGGGAAGTCAACCGCTCCGTGGCCGAACGCTTCGACAAACTCAAATCGCTCATCGATATCCTCAAGGACCGCATCGAGAAATCCGCGGGCCTCATACCCGCGGCCCTCTCCAAACAGACGGGCGCGGTGGAGCAGATGTCCCTCCAGGTGGCGAAAGTCAATTCCCACATGGAGTCGATCTACGCCGCCTCCTCCGATAGCGGCACGGAGGCCGCGTCCCTGGCGTCCCTGGCCCAGCGAAGCACGGGGGTCATCCGGCAGTCCGGTTCCTCGATCGAGGCCATCGGCCAGTACTCGCGCTTCATCGAGGAGGTGCTGGAGGCGATCGAGGACATCACCGCGCGGATGAACATCCTGTCCATCAACGCAGCGATTGAGGCGGCCCGGGCCGGCAAGACGGGCCTCGGCTTCGCGGTGGTGGCCGGCGAAGTGCGGCAGCTCTCGGCCCGGTCCCAGGAACAGCTCGACTCCAGCTTCAACAAGATCAAGGACATGACCGGGGCGATCAAGACGAGCGAGACCCTCGCGGGGGAGGTTTCCCAGAGCTTGGAGACGATCATCCAGAAGATCCAGAGCACGGCGGAACTCGCCAATAC
>JAEWSV010000325.1 GCA_023398155.1 Spirochaetota bacterium | reverse complement strand
CTTCCAGGCCTTTCACCACGGTCTTCTTCGAATTCGCCTCCACGACGGTCTTCCTGAAGGCACTCAGATCGTCGCCGAATTTCTCCACCTTATGGAGCCGGAGGAACGATAAGGAAGACGGGAGATGGAACTGGAATTGGGCGATGCGGTACTTTTCCTTCATGGATCTATAAACCGGGAGCGCGAGGTCTTTGAGTCGTTCACGGTCCCGAGCCGCGAAGGCTTCGGTAACCCTAGAGTCCAGGAGCACGGCATCCAGGAACAGTTCCCCCAAATACTGATAGTTAGACACCATGTTCTGGAAACTCAGGTACTTGACGCCGCCGAGGTCTCTGATCCGTTGGCTCATCGACGATTCGACGCTCCGGGTGTCCCGGATCGATAGGACCGCCGATTGGACGGCGAGGACGACGAGGATAGGGATGAGCAGTTTGCTTCGTATTCTCATACTCACAACCTTGGAGGTTTATTTGCGTCGGTACATCTGCATGGTGAAGGCCGGCCATGCACCGGCGCATTTCCTTGCTAGGAAGGAGTATTATTTCAATTTCTCCGACGTCAAGGGAATCGATACGGACTTAAATGCCGCGACTCGCCTTCTTAACGTGAATCCGGGAGGCCGCGTCTCCCGGATTCACGCGCGGCCGGAGCGAGGGGGAAAGCGGAAGGCCGCCGCCCCCGGGGTTTAACCGCGCTACCTCCCGAGGGGCAGTACTCCCTGGATGGAGAAGAACATCCCCTTTCCCGGATCCCGCTCGATGTCTTCTCCGTACATTTCGCTGCTGCTGAAGGCGTACCCCACGCTCGCTTGGAGGATCGTTAAGTCGATCTTCGCGTAGCCCGAGTAGTACTGGAGCCGGTAGAAATCGTCGGTTCGATCGAAGGCTATCTCCGTATTCGACACTCCGACGGAGATGCCCGCCAGGTCCTCGACCTTTCCGCGGGGCGCGAAGGGGCGGTAGCCCACCGACGCGTCGAAGATGATATCCCGCGTATCGTCGAAGCGGTCCATCCGCATCTCGGCGGCGAGCCGCAGGGGGCTCCGGGGAACGAGGGTGATCGAAAGGTTCGGACCGGTCATGAAGTCGAATTTGGCCGCGAGCAACGGCGATTCCCAGATGCACCTGACGAACGGTATCGGAATGATCGGCCAGACCGTGCCGTCGCCCAATTTGAGCCCGAAGTCTCCGACCGCGAATCCGCCGCCGAGGACGAGCGAGAGCCCGTTCCGTGAGACGACTTGGTACCCGTAGACGCCTCCGATCGTAAACGTCGCGAGGCCGCCCGCGACCGGCAGGTCCGACTCGGTCTTGATGACGCCGATCCACTCGTGGCGCCCCGACTTCGCGTCGAAGAAACCGTTGACCGCATGGCTCAGGTCCGGATAACCCGCATCGAGCCCTCCGCCGTAGAAATGGGCCGCATAGACCAGGACGGCAAGGAACGCGTCGGATTCGTCCGACTGGGCTATCAGGCCGACCGCGGGACTTATGACGGGCCGGTCCTCAAGGAAGAGTTGTTCGTACTGCGCCAGCGGGTAGTACGAGATCCGATCGCCTTCATCCGCGCTCGCGGCGGGGGCGCGCGCGGCCATCTGGGCGAACAAGGCCAAGGCGGCGACCGCTATCCGTTTCGTTTCCATTCGATTCTCCATTCGGTGTCGTACGTAGATTCCGATGATCCGCCGGGCTCACATGCCGAGGTCCCGTAGGCGTTCCCGCACGGCTTCGGTTCGCCCTTCGATATCCTTGCTCCCCTCGCGTTTAAACGCGGCCTCGGCAACGACTTCCCCGTCCCGCATGAAGAGGACGCGGTCGGACCAGGCGGCGACCGCCGCGTCGTGGGTGACCAGGGCGATCGCCGTCCCGTCGCGGTTGATATCCGAAAACAGCTCCATGATTTCCCGGGCGGTCGCGGAGTTGAGCGCGCCCGTCGGCTCGTCCGCGAAGACGATACGCGGATTGCCCATGAGGGCGCGGCAGATGCCCGCCCGCTGCAGCTGGCCGCCGGACACCTTCGCGATATCCCGCTTTTCCAAGTCGGCGATGCCCGTCCGCCGCAGTAGGGACCTCGCCCGCTCGAAGAGCCTACTTTTGGACTCGGTACGCCGGTTATACGAAGGGAGGACGACGTTGTCGATGATGCAGAGGTCCCTGAGGAAAGTCGGCTGTTGGAAGACGAAGCCCATCCCCGTCCGCCTGAGATCGGCGAGCTCCTTTTCGCGCAGCCGGGCCAGGGAGCGGCCCGCGAACGAGACCGTTCCGCGGTCCGCGCCGTCCATCCCGCTGAGGACATAGAGGAGGGTCGATTTACCCGATCCGGAAGGTCCCATCACCGAGACGAATTCTCCTTCCTCGATGGCGAGGGTGACGCCGTTCAGGACCGCGCATTTTTCCGCGCCCGATCCGTAGGACTTTTCGATTCTTTCCGCCGTAAGCACCGGTGCCATGTTTTACTCCTTGCCGTTCTCGGCTACCGAGATCCCGCGGATCCTCGACGAGCCCAGGGCTGCGCAGACCGCCACGGGAGCCGCGAGGAGAAGCGGATACCGCAAATACGTCGCGGCCGGGTCGGACGTGAACGAGAATGACGATGCGCCGAACGCGGAGAGCAAACCTCCTGCGAGCGATTCCCCGAGAGTGCCGGCGAGGGCCGCGCCGCACGCGATACCGGCAGCCAGGACGAGAAAGATCCTCACGAGGTACTGGAAACGGATTTCCCCGTCGCGGAAGCCGAGGGCCTTCATGACGGCTATGGCCCGCAAATCCTTGGCAGCGAGCAACCTCATGAACAGGAGGGTGACCAAGGCCGCGATGAAGCAGGCTACCGCCGAGGCCGCTGAGGATGCCCTCCCGACCGCGGCTATCGTCGGGCCGAAGGTTTGCGAGACGTAGTCCCGTATCCCCGAGACTTTGGCGAAGGGGAAACGCCGGCCGTACTCCGCGGCCGCGGCCGTGGACTGATCCATCGGATCCGCCGGATCCGCCTGATCCGCCGGATCGGCGAATCCGGCGTTGACGACGCACCACATGACCTCGCCCGCATCGTCGCGGAAATTCGCCTTCGCGGTCTTTCCGCCGTTGGTGATATCCGGGTAGATCCCGCTCACGACGAGCTCGCGATCGACGCCGTCCGCGGCGATGCGGAGGGTATCGCCGACCCGCTTCCCGAAGGATCGCGCGTTCAGGGCGGAGAGGGCGATCTCGCCGTCTCCCGCAGGAGACCGACCGGACGAATACTCGATGGGAAAAACCGAATGGTCGCCGAGCTCCACCTTGATCCGCTCGGCGCTCCCGTCCTCCGTCCTAACCGCGTAGGCCACGGTGGTCAGGGTAGCGAAAGCCGAAACGCGGCGGTCTGCCCGCAGGGCAGCCTCGACCTCCGCCGCCTTGCCGCGGATGTCGCCGGTCTGCTGGATATCGAACCTGAGGTCGCTTCTCCCTATCCCCATGTAGGCGACGAAATCAGGCGACGAGATGGTCCTGAACAAGTCGCGCGGCACCGCCAGGATGAAGAAGGAGGAGGCGAACACCGCGAGCATGACGGCGTACAGCCGCTTCCGGGAGAGGACGTCCTTGACGCCCAAGAAGGCGTTCGCGCCGAGCGCTCCGCACCGCTCGATGGAGAAGCGGCGGACCAGGGAGAACCGGCCGTCGCCCGCGAGCTTCTCGGCGGCCGCGCCCGCCCTGACGGCTTGGGCTGCGGGGAGCTTCCGGAACCGGCCGAGCACGGCGTTCACGAAGGCGACCACGGCGAGGAAGAC
>JAEWSV010000121.1 GCA_023398155.1 Spirochaetota bacterium | reverse complement strand
GTTCATGACCGTCGCGATCGCGAGGAAGACGAGCGAGGAGACCGCGTCCCCGAGGCCTTGGAGGATGCCCGCGTTGAGGTTGTAGCCGAAATTGCCGACCGTGCCGAGGAAGATGACGGAGAGATAGGTCGAGGCCATCTCCCGCGTCGGCCCCGCGGGGGTGTTCAGGAGCGAGAGGAGCGGGTCCACCGCGAGCAGCCCGATGACGGTCACCGGGACGGCTCCGACCAGCGCGATGATGTAGGCCGTATCGGCTGCCCGTTTTATCCGCGCCTGGTTTCCCGCGCCGAGGAATTGCGACACCAGGATCGTGAAGCCGAGGGCGAGTCCGGAAAAGAGCGAGATGATCAGGAAGGCGAGGATGGAGGTGCTCCCGACAGCGGCCAGCGCCTCCTTACCGAGGAAGTTGCCGACCACGAGGGAGTCCATGGCATTGTACGCCTGCTGGAGGGCGTTTCCCGCGAGCAGCGGGAGGGAGAATTTCAAGATGAGGACGGCGGGCCGTCCCTCGGTCATGGAACCCATAACCGCCATCTTAGCGCAGTCTGATCGCCGAGGGACAGGGCCCGCGCCGCGCCTTCCCTCCCGCGGCCCGCGCTTTCACCCCCGAGGCGGCGGGCTATCGCTCCGCCCGGTCCATCACGAGGACGCCGCCCAAAGCCAATCCCGTGCCCGCCAGTCCCGCGGCCGTGACGCTCTCGCCGAGGACGAGGGCGCCCGCGAACGTGGCCACCGCGGGCGCGACGTACAGCCAGCTGGAAGCGAAGACCGGCCCCGCGTCGCGGACCAGGACGAGGGTGGCCGTATGCGCCACGACCGAACCCGCCAACGCGAGGTAGATGAGCGGGGCGAGGGCTTCCCTCGGAAAGACGGGCGCCTCCAGGATCGGAGCGGCGGCCAGGAGGATGAGGCCGCCGATGAGCGTCTGGAGCGCGCTCACGACCACCGGGTCGTCCTCGTTCCGGAAGAGGCGCGGGTAGACCGCGTTCCCCGCGGCGTAGATCACGACGCTGCCCATCGCGGCCGCGAGATAAAGTCCGCCCCCCAAGGCTGCGGGAGACGCCATGAGCAGCGTGCCCGCCATGCCGAGCGCGAAGGCTACGGCGTGGACTGGAGAGAGGCGCTTTCCGAGGAAGAAGGTGGCGAAAAGGGCCGTAAAGAGCGGTCCGGTCGCATCCAGACGCGCCATGAGCCCGGAATCCACCTGGGTTTCGGCCACGAACATGAGGCCGAAGGTCCCCACCGTGAGGAAGAGCGAGAGCAGCGCCGAGCGCGGCGCCAGGCGCAAAGCGGCGCGGAGGGTGACCCGCCCGGATAGCATGAGGAAGACGGCGAGCACCGCGCCGGCGATCACGAAGCGGAGTCCGGCGTAGAAGAGGGGCGAAGCGCCGGCTTCCAGCCCCAAACGGATGGCGAGGAAGGTCGTGCCGAAGATGGCGCAGACGAGCGCGAAAAGCGCGTATGTTTTCCGTGTACGCATTGTAGCCTCCGGTGCCAGGGTACGGTGCCGGAGGCAGATTGATACAGCAACAGAGGTCAGCATTTTTATGGACACAGATCGATTTCGCTGGACCGCAGGGGCGTTCTCGGAGAAAATCGGCGTATGGATACGAAACACGAGGTTCTATTGACCCATCCCGTCCACGCGGCCACGGTCGCCGCGATGGAAGACGAGTTCCGGATACGTCGGCTTTGGGAAGCGCCGGATCCTGACGCCCTCATCGCCGAGCTCGCGCCTCGTCTCGCGGCGATCGCCGGAGGCAAGGGCTGCTCGGCCGCTTTCCTGGACCGCTTTCCCGCTCTCCGCGTCGTCGCCAACTTCGGCGTCGGCTACGACAACATCGACGCGGCGCACTGCGCAGGACGCGGCATCCGAGTCACGAACACGCCGGGCGTCCTGGACGACGAAGTCGCGGACACCGCCATCGGCATCCTCCTCTGCCTCGCCAAAAAACTTGTAGCGGGGGACCGCTACGTGCGCGACGGCCGTTGGCTCGGCGGTCCTATGCCCCTCTCCACCTCGCTCGCGGGCAAGATTCTCGGACTCGTCGGCCTCGGCCGCATCGGAGGGCGCATCGCGGAGCTCGCCGTCGCCCACCGGATGAAGGTCGTCTACCACACGAGAGCGCCCAAGGACGTCCCGTACCGGCACTATCCGGACCTCCTCGCCATGGCGCGGGAAGTCGACGCGCTCATGGTCATCGTCCCCGGCGGGGAAGGTACGCGGAACCTCGTGGACCGCCGCGTCATGGAGGCCCTGGGGCCCTCGGGTCTCCTGGTAAACGTAGCCCGCGGCAGCGTGGTGGACGAGGCCGCCCTGATCGACCTGCTCCGATCGGGAGCGCTCGGCGGCGCGGGCCTGGACGTCTTCGCGGACGAGCCGAACGTGCCGAAGGCGCTCATCGAATTGGGCGACAAGGTCGTCCTGCAGCCCCACGTCGGCAGCGCGACGGAAGAGACCCGAACCGCAATGGGCCGCCTCATGATGGATAACCTCCACGCCTTCTTCGCTGGCAAGCCTCTCCTGAGCGAAGTCCCGGAAACGGCGGAAGCTCGGTGGAATCCGGGAGCCTGATCATCGTATAAACGAAACGGAGGGACCGCCGCGGGACGCCGGAGAAAGCGTCGCCCCCCCTCCGAGTTCCGCTTCTTCCGTCGATCCAGCGCCCCACAATATCAACCAAAGTTGTAGTCGCGGGAATTCATCATCCCGATATAGTGTCCCCAGGCATCAAGCGTTCGCTCGCGGCGGCGTAAACGCGCCACGTATCGTACGCGCTGGGCGGGAGGAACGGATGAAGAGAGCACTATTTCGGCAGTCCTTCAGGGTATGTTTGATAGCCGCGGTAGCCTTTTGCGCCCTTTCCTGCGAGGCGGATGGTTCTGAAGATCCGGACGATCCGCCGGATGAGGCGAATATCGGCGTCGTAATGCCTAATAACGGCGGTCGTTGGGGGTCAGTGGACGGTCCGGGTTTGGCGGCCCTATTCAAGGAAGCCGACGCGGAGTGCACGGTCCTCTACAGCGCGGACTCCGTCGCGACGGAGGCGAGCAACGTGCGGACCGTCATCCGGGAAGGGTGCGACGTCCTTCTGATCACCGTCGTAGATCGTGAAGATTCGGAGGCCGCCATCGCCTCCGCAGCCGACGCTGGACTCACCGTGATCCTCTACGATCGGCCGGTGCTCGGCAACACCCGGGCCCACGGTTATGTGAGCATCGACAACGTGGAGATCGGACGCCGCCAAGCCGAAACCCTGGTCGCGGCCGCAGGCTCGGGATCGGCGTTGCCGCTCTACCTCTATTCCGGAGCCCCTTGGGACTTCAATTCTTGGTACTTCCTCGCCGGGAGTTGGGAAATCTTGCAACCGAAAATCGCGGACGGAACTTTCGCCGTGAGGAATTCCGAGAAAGCCGTGGAGTACGGCGCCCTATCCGCATTGAGCGATTTTCAATTGGAAGAGATAATCGATGAGACGACGACCGGCTGGAATCAGTCGACCACGGAGTCCCTGGTCGCCAACAATCTGGCCGACCCGGGTTTTGAAGCCGGAGCGCACGCCTACGTACTGGCTCCCAACGACCTGACCGCTCGGGTCATCGGCGACGCATTCAGGGCCGAGGGCGCATCCCTCACCGTCACCGGGCAGGACGGAGATGTCGCTTCCCTCCAGTACCTACTCGACGGCAAGCAGGACATGAGCGTCGTCAAGCGCGTGCAGACCGTGATCGCCACGGCGACGGACCTCTGCGTAACGATAGCCGAAGGGGAGAGTCCGAGTTTCCCTGAATCCTTCAACAACGGCACGAAAGACATCTCCTTCAAGTCGGCGCCCATGTATCCGGTGTACGACGAGGCCGACATCCGCGCCTTGGTCGACGAAGGCTGGTACCAGGAGGCCGATTTCGATTGGCCCTCCGAATAAACGCCGTAGCGGACGAGTTGGAGGACGTATGAAAAGGTCGATGGCTTCTTTTCTCCTCAGGAAGTTTTTTCTCTTCGCGACGATCGCGTGCATCGCCTTGGTCGGCTGCGATCCGTCCTCCGATCCCGCGGATGATCCGCCGGACGATCCTCCGGGCGGAGACCCGACCAACCTGATCGTCAACGGTACCTTCGATAGCCAGTTGGATCCTTGGTTTTTCTGGGTCGATACGGGAACCGGAGCTCACGCTCAAACCGACACCAACGATGGGACCTGCATAATAAATATAAGCACGGGAGTCAACAGGGAATACGATGTAGGACTAGGTCAGGCCATCGCCCTTACCGGCGACACGATCTATCGCCTCACGTTCGATGCCCGAGCGATGGAAGACGATACGATCATATCGGCTTCCCTAGAAGAGAACGGCACAGACGTGAACGGTGACGGAGAGACTTACGGAAATTGGAATCGGGTATGGCTCAACCTTTCCCAGGAGACGCAACGTTATTCCTTTACGTTGGTGATGCCGCCTGGCATCAACGATCCTACCGGCCGGCTGAGCTTTTGGCTTGATTACCTCGCGGCCCCCAATACGATAACCCTGGATAGAATCGTCCTTGAGAAACTGACGACGGCGCCGGAAGGGCATCCGCCAGCGCCGGAAATGCTCCGTAACGGAAACTTCTCCGAGGGTATTAATTTCTGGTGGTGGTGGTCGGCTGCAGGCCGTGTCATCGGCCCCGACTGCTCGACGGGATCCTTAATCCTGGGAAACCTGAATCCGGGTACTCCGAGGGGCGAGATGTGCATCAAGGCGCGGTCGCCGGGGCTAATCACCGCGGGAGTCGAATACGTCGTCAACTTTACCGCATCCTCAACGGAGATCGGCGATCGGTTGAGGATTGCTCTCTGTGAGGGTGGAACCGACCTGGACGGGGACAGCCTCAACTACTCGGAGCTAGATGTTGCACAGGTGCAACTGACAACGCAGTTCGATGAGTATGAAGTGAGGCTCGTATCGCCGTACACCTCGCCGACGATAGATATGAACACCTTTTTCAACGGCATGATCGGAACCGTCGTCCTCGACGACATCTCGATGAAGCCGGCGCCGTGACGCTCGGGATAGCTCCCGCGTTTCGTCGCGGCCGGAAGCGGGCCAGCGGCCTCGCGGGAGCACCGAACCTATGGGGCAGGGTTATTTCAGCGAAGCCAATCCCAGCACGAGTTCGACCCTGGACTTGAAGCCGGACTTCTCGTAGATGTTGTGGGTATGCCGCTTCACGGTGGATTCGTCGATCCCCAAGTTATACGCGATGACCTTGTTGCTGTGGCCGCGGTAAATGCCGAGGATCACTTCCCTTTCGCGGGCAGTGAACCGGCTTTCGCCGATGATCCTGCGCACCTCGTCCGTGCCGAGGATACGGCCGTCTTCAGTCTCCTGCAAAAGCCGCACCGACGCGAACGGGAAGCCGTCCACGAACGGCGACACCGGGCGCAGGAGGGAAAAGAGGAAGGTGCGAGTGCCGTTCGGGGTCGGCAGGCGGCATCGATCCATCCCGACCTTGAACGGACCGCTCAGGAATGCCCGAAAGCGCCGGAGGAGGAAGTTCCTCGGATCATCGCCCATCCGATGCGGATCGTAACGGCCGGCGCTCACGAAGATCGTATCGAGCGCCTTCCGTATCTTTTCGCCCGCGCAAACGATGCGCCCCTCCCAATCGAGGTACGCCACATCCTCTTCAAGGGGAGGAGGAATCAACGATCGCTCGAACGCGTCGCGGAGGAACCAGGCGATGTAACGGTATAGATCAATTTCGGTATCCGAAAAAAGACGGCTCTTCAATCCCGCCCGCGCCACGCCCCAAAAACCGCAAAAATTGCCGCTCAGGATCA
>JAEWSV010000091.1 GCA_023398155.1 Spirochaetota bacterium | reverse complement strand
TCCATAATCCGTCCGACGAGCCGCGCCGCGACCGACGCGGCCTCTTCCATGCCCTTGGCGGCGGCGTCGATTTCCGAGGCGAGCCTGCTCTGCTCGTCCGCGGCGCCGTAGGCGGCCTGCGACGATTCCACGACAGTCTCGGTGAAGCGGCCGAGGCCGTCGCTCCGGGAAAGCTGCAGTTGCGCGAGTTCGCGGACCTTCCCCGATGACGCGACCAACTCGCGGATGGCGCGTTGCGTCGCTCCGGTCCGCTCGTCTTGGCCGTCCATGGCGCCGTTGATCACCGCCGTCGCGCCCTCGGCGCCCGCGGTGCCTTCCTGGATCGTCTTGAAGGTCTCCGCTACCTCGTGGGAAAGGGCGACGCCGCGGTTAATCGTCTCCTCCATAGCGCGGTTACGCTCGGCCACCTGGGCCGCGATCGCCGTAGCGGATGCCGCGAGCGACCGGATCTCGTGCGCGACGACGGCGAAGCCTCGGCCCGCCGCGCCGGCGTGGGCGGCTTCTATGGAAGCGTTCATCGCGAGCAGGTTCGTACGCTCCGCGACATCGGCGACCGAGCCGACGAGTTCGCCCACTTTACGCGAGGCGCCGCGGATCTCTTCCAGAGATTCGCTCGAGGCCGCGACGGCCTTGGCCCCCCGGCGGGAATCCGCGCCGAGTTTGGTCAGGATACCGGAATTCGTATTACTGGAATCCCGCACGGAAGAGACGGTCTTCAGGGTATCCATGAGGAATTTGGAAAGCTCTTCTATCGCGGCATCGAGCTGAAGGACCGTACCTTCCAGGTCGCGCCCCGCCTCCCGGAGGGACCGCACCTCGTTCCCCGCGTCCGCCGTGAGCGAACGTTGGTCGCTCGCCCGTAGCCGCGCCTCATCGGCGGCGACGGCGAGGCGCGATACCCGCTTAGCCACGTCCTGGACGGAATCGCCGAGCGCGCGCCAAGATTCGGTGGCATGGCCCGTCGCGTCGCGGATCTCGACCGTTTCTTTGGCGCGGACGTCCAGGATACGGTTGAAGTCGTCGGCGATGCTGCCGATATCGTCGAGGCCGGTGACGGAGAGGCGCGCGACGAGATCCTTTCCGCCGGCCGCCATTTCCGCGGTCCGTCGCCTGAGGCTCCGGAATCGATAGGAGAGGGAATACGCGAACAGCGTAAGCACGCCGAGGGAGACGGGCAGGAGGAACGCGAGGTAGATGAACGACCTACGGACGACCGCGTCCGACTTACGTTCCAGGAAGCCGACGAGCGGCGAAGGAGCGATCTTCTCGTTGAAGAAATTCTTGACGTACTCGTCGGAGAGCGGGGTCGAGGCATCGGCCTCAATTTCCGCGCGGAGGGCGTCGTTATAGGCCTTCATCTCCGCGATGAGCGCGTCCGTATTGTCCACCATGCCGCGCATGGCCTCGATTTTCCCGTCCCGGTCCGGGAGGCTCCGGTAACCCACCCGCGTCGTCGCGATCTTGAGGTCCTTATAGATTTCCAGGACGCTGATCTGGCCGATCGCGGTCATGTAAGCGACCGCCGAGAGCACGAGGGCCATGCCCATAACGCAGATCTTGGCCCCGATGGTGAACCGCTTGCCGCCCGAGTAGGACGAGATGCCGCCGCGATCGCGGGCCTTGGCGACGAAGAGGTCCACCGCGCCGGTGTGGACGATGCCGGTGATCATGAAGACCGATTGGAGGACCAGGAGTTCGCGCCAAAAATCGAGCTTCATGAAGAGCAGCGGATCGCCCTCCATGGCGGAGAACGCGATGAGGAAGGCGACGAGGATGGCGATGTTCTGGGTAAGGATGCCGTGCAGGGTCACGCGGTAGTGGGCAGCGTCGATAGCCGCCACGTCCTGGACTCCTCCCTGCTCTAGGGCGTCCAGCGGGCGCGCGGAATGACGGAGGAAGAGCGCGAGAGGAACGAAGACGACGAAGACGAGACCCACCGCAGTGAACAATGCCGTTGTGGCCGCGAGGAACCGTCCGTAAATAACCGAAAGCACACCGACGTACACCATGCAGCCCACGGCGTTCGTCCCGATGGATGACAGAAAGACCCTATTCGATACGCGCACGATACCCTCACCGATGATTTACATGATTATCGCAAACGGAGCGAAAACAAATCAGGAAATGCCGGTAAGCGCCTTCACGTACTGCAGGCGCTCGTAGGCGTCGCCGGCGACGAGCGATCTCCGGGCGAGCTTGCCGCGGAGCGCGGCCACTGATGGGATGCCGAGGGCATCCAGGCGGGAGCCCATGTCGGCGACCATGGCCGAAAGCGCGGTCCAACCGCCCTTATAGACCGCGGAGCAGACCTGGACGCCGCAAGCCCCCGCGGCGATGAATTTGAGCGCGGTTTCCCCCGAGTGGACGCCCGTTCCGCCGATGAGGTCGCCCTTTACCGCTCCGTAAAGGTTCGCGATCCAGCGGATGCTCTCGTGGTATTCCTCCGCTCCGCTCCTAACGGGTCCGGCGGTGACCCGCATCTCGTCCAAGTCGATGTCCAATCGATAGAAACGATTGAAGAGTACGGTCGCCTTAGCGCCGGCGCCGGCGAGGCGCTCCACGAGATTCGCGGGATTGGTGAAATACGGGCCGATCTTGACGGCGATGGGGAGCGAGCATCGGACCGCTACGTTGCGGACCACGTCCACCGTACGGTCTTCCAGTTCCTTGGAAGCCTCGGAGGCGGAACGCGGCATGACGGCCACGTTGAGCTCGATGGCCGCGGCGCCCGCGGCTTCGATCTGCTCGGCGAAGTCAACCCATAGGTCGCCTTCCTGGCAGTTGACGCTCGCGATGACCGGAATTTTGACCGCGGCCACGGAGGAACGGATCAGGTCGAGGTATTCCCCCGCCCCGCCGTGCACGCCCATGGATTCCAAGAACGCCTCCGCCTCGGAGTGCGCGGTATCCAGGGTCCCCGCGGTCGAATTCAAGTCGGCGCGGAGTTGTTCCTCGAAGAGCGACTTGAGGGTGACGGCGCCCGCTCCCGCGGCCGCCGCTTTCTTGACGCCTTCGACGCCAGCGGTCAGGCCGCTCGATGCGACGACGATCGGATTGTCGAGCTTCAGTCCAAGGTAAGTAGTAGAAAGGTCGGCCACGGAGTCCTCCTCGCATAAGTGTCGCGAGGATAGTATAGGGCGTGATCGGCCAGGAGGCAACGTCGGCGGAGCGATTCCCGGCCCGCGGGGGCCGGGAACGACCGCTTACGCAGCGATCGGCTGACCCGTGCGAGAGTCGGCGTTAGCGGCGCTCGCCGACGGGAGCGGCCGGGCGGATCGCGGGCAGAGCCGGATCGCGGCGGGCGAATTCCACGGCGCGGCGGGCCGCGTCCACGGGCAGCGTCGCGAAGGCGCAGAAGTCCCGCACGTCCACCGCGTCCACTAAACGACCGCTTACGCCGCCGGCCCGCATAAGGAGACCCGCGACGTCGCGCGCAGAGGCGCCGTGGTGACGGCCCACGCCGACGTAGACGCGCGCGGAGCCGCCCCTGCCGCCCTGGTCATCGGTACGGCCATCGTCGCGGCGATCGTTGTACGACCGGCCGCCGAAGGGCCTGCCGCCGTAGGAGCGCGCGCCCATGGGGCGTTCGCCCGAGGGGCGTTCTCCGAAGGGCCGTCCGCCGTCGCGGAAACCGCCTTCCCTGCGGGGCCGGTCCGGCACTTCGGCGATGGGCGCGTAGCGGGAGGGATCCAGGACGTTGCCGTACGCGGCCGACACGAGCGCTTCGATCGCGCGGCGCGGCCCGAGGACGGCAAGGAGTTCTTCGGCGAGCATCGCGCGGGGATCGTCGGGGCCGAAGGACTCCGGGGCCGCTTCCTGATCCAGGGAGACGGCGTCGTTTTCGCCGTCGGCGGAGGCCGCCTCTGCCGCCTCGGCAGCGCCGGGACCGGCGGCCAACGTGGCGGCGAGTACGCGGCGGCGGGAGGCTTCCATCACCGACTCCACCGTCGGGACCTCCATGCGGAGGATCGGCGCGCCGAGCGTATTCTCCACGCTCTTGGAGAGCATGGCGACGCGGCCGCGGCCCATGGGCAGCACGAAGCTGATGGCGGTACCGCGGCGTCCCGCGCGGCCCGTGCGGCCGATGCGGTGGACGTAGGACTCGCGATCGTTCGGGAGGTCCCAGTTGATGACGTGGGTGAGGCGCTCTACGTCGATGCCGCGCGCCGCCACGTCGGTGGCCACGAGGATGGTCGTGAGCTTGGAACGGAAACGGCGCAGGGTGCGCTCACGCGCTTCCTGCGAAAGATCGCCGTGTATGGCCTCGGCCGCGTAGCCGCCTTCCACGAGGCGCCGCGATAGTTCGTCGGATTCGACCTTGGTAGCGCAGAAGACGAGTCCGTAGAATTCCTCCGCCGAATCGATGATGCGGCGCAGGGCTTCCAGTCGGTCTTCTTTGCGGAGCACGAGATGGAACTGGTCCACCGCGGGCTTCTCGTCCTCATTCGCCTTGTCTTCGATTATATCCACTTCGCCGATGTGTTGGCGGATCACCCGGAGGATGGGGGCGGGCATGGTGGCGGAGAATAGCGCGACTCGGCGGGCGGGATTCGTCTTGGCGAGAATCGCCTCCACGTCCTCGAGGAAGCCCATGTCGAGCATCTCGTCAGCCTCATCGAGCACGAACCATTCGATGGAGGAAAGGTCGAGGGAGCCGCGCTCCAGGTGGTCCATGACGCGGCCCGGGGTGCCGACGACGATCTCCACGCCGCGGGAGAGGTCGCGGAGCTGCGGACCGATGGACGCGCCGCCGTAGACTGCCGCCACGCGGGGGAAGGGCCCGCCCGCGATGGAGCGGATCTCCTGGGCGACCTGCAGCGCGAGTTCGCGCGTCGGCGCCAGGACGAGTGCGCGCGGAGCCGGCCCCGCTGAGGTGAGGCGCTCCACGAGAGGTATGCCGAAGGCCGCGGTCTTACCCGTACCGGTGCGGGCCTTCGCAACGAGGTGGCCCTCGTCGGCGAGGAGGCGGGGAAGCGCGAGCGCTTGGATGGAGCTCGGGGCGGTAAAACCCTTACGGGCGAGCGCGGCGAGTACGGGCGCGGATAGGCCGAACCCTTCGAACGAGAGGGAGGTATCGGTGGTCATTTCGTTCCTTGTGCGCGGTTCCCGGCGGAGCGCACGAAAGGCCGAAACAGGCACAACGGGCGGATTACGCTGACTGCGGGATCTAACGCAAAAATATGGTAACGAATAGTACCCTATGCGAACGGTTCGAGTCTAGTGCCTAAAAAGCATGCAAAATAAAACAGCCCCGTTTACAGGGCTGTTCGATTGGCCGATCCGGCCATGCTTTATATAATGAATGGGCGGTTCTGAACTGAGATTATTACATAACTTTTATAAATCTTTTACTTGCGACCATCCTATACCCGCCGTACCGAGGATGCAAGCGCCTCCATAGGCTATTCTTGTAGACAGTTGTCTACAAAAGACCACGTGGACCG
>JAEWSV010000008.1 GCA_023398155.1 Spirochaetota bacterium | reverse complement strand
CCGCCATAGAGGCCGCCCATGCCGGAGAGGCGGGCCGCGGCTTCTCCGTGGTCGCCGACGAGATCCGCAAACTGGCGGAACAGACCGGATCGCAATCCAAGGAGATCGCGGGCGAACTCAAGTCGGTGAAGAGCTCCATCGACGGGGTAGTGGACGCGTCGCGCCGGGCGGGCGCTTCATTCGATTCGGTGCTGGAGGGCGTACGCGCCGTCGCCGATCACATGGCGGAAATAGAGAACGCCATGGCCGAACAGGCTTCGGGTTCGCGCCAGATTTCGGGAACCATGGCCATGATGCACGACGCGACGGGTAAGGTCCGCGACGGGGCGGAAGGGCTGCGCGGCAGGGCCGGCGACCTGCGATCGGCGACCGTATCCCTCAAAGAGCAAAACGCAGCCGTGGTCGCCGATCTTGAACGCGTTTCATCGCGCATCGCCGAGATCGATGAAGCCGCCGGTACCGTGGTGGTCCTCGTCGAGGAGAACGCCAAGGCCGCCGACGGCATCGGATCGGAGATCCGCCGCTTCAAGGTCGTGGAAGAGGCGTGAGAGGCCCGCGCGGCGCTCAGTTTGAAAGGCCGCGTCTTCTCCGCTCTACTGGGGAGTATATGCGACAATCGGATACTTCCTTGTGGCGGACCTTGACAGGGCTCAAGGGCAACGCGCGCGCCTGCGCGTATGCGGTAGCTCAATAGCAAGGAACCTTCGGCGCCACCGGCGAAACCGAGATCAAAGCTGCCAAGGTTTCGGGCGGTATGGAGAGAATAGGTACCGTATACTAACCATAGTATCTGTACGACGACCCTGCGGTACGGCACCCTTATACTAAGGCGAACGATGACAAAGTCGGAACGGCTTCTCGGAATAATCAGAATTCTCCATAGACTCAGGTATACGCGGGTCCCGAAACCCGGAGAACGGGAGGTCTGCTTTGAGTGAAATGAAGGCGGCTGTCATTGATGATTTCGGCGAAGAAAACGAAATCAAGACGCGATCGATCCCGATTCCATCCCTCGATGAGGATGAGGTCTTGATACGATTGGATTATGCGGGGATTGGATCATGGGACCTTTTTGAGCGGGAGGGCGGATACGCTCGAATGCTCGGACTATCGAACTCGTTCCCATACGTACTCGGCTCGGAGGGCAGCGGGCGAATCGTCGATACGGGAAAGGTCGTTTCCCGATTCAAGACGGGAGATGCTGTCGCGGCCGCAGGCTTTTTGAATCCCAAAGGCGGTTTCTACGCGGAATATGTTGCGATAAATGAAAACCTCGTAACCCATATCCCCTCCTTGTACGACACGCGCGAAGCGAGCGTCGTGCTCGGCATCGGAGTTACCGCGGTTCGCGGATTAATCGATACCCTCGATATCAAACAAGACGAAAAAATATGCATATTGGGTGCGAGCGGCGGTATCGGCCACATCGCGGCACAGATAGCCCACGGAGCGGGAGCGCGGGTCCATGCGATAGCGGCGGGAAACGACGGCGTCGAACTGATGTCAAATTACGGAATATCTAAGGTCTGCGACGGCCGCGCGGAGAGCATTGTCCGCGTCCTGGATGAGATGAACTTCAAACGGTTCGACAAGGCTTTGATTTTAGCCGGCGGGGAACTCGGCGCTGAGGTATGCAGGAGGATGGGGCCAAAAGGCGTAGCCGCGTATCCTTCCGGCGTATACCCGGAACCGATCGGCCCGGGAATCATAAAGAAATATAACGGAGACCCTGATAGGGGCATCATCCAACGCGTTTACTCGGTGATTGAGGACTATAAGATAAAGCCCTATATCGGAGGGGAGTTCCCGCTCCACGAAGTCGCTTTGGCCCATAGTTTCATCAAGGGGCATCATCTAGGAAAAGCCGTATTACGGATAAGCTCCGGGACATGACCTAAAGAGACTTCCTTCAGAGGTCCAGGCCCGCGCCTTTTTTCCGCAACCGTTCCTTGCGCTCGCGGTAGTCGCCCAGGAGCTTATCCACCTCGTTCCAAAGCGCGTCCGTATGGTCGCGGCGGCGGAGGTGGCAGAGCTCGTGGACCACTACGTAGGCGATCACGGTGAGCGGCGCCATCATGCACCGCCAGTTGAACGCGCGGTTCCCGGAAGGGCTTATCCACGTGGAGGTATTCGCTCATGCTCTCGCCTCCGGAAAGAGCGGGGCGCCCGCGGCGAGGGCGCTGAGCGGCACGGCTTCCACGTTCTCGGAAAGAGGATAGCGCTTGACGCCGGTATAGACGACGGCGACGCGGGAGAGGCCGAGGTCGGCCAGGGCGATGGAGACGGAGGCCGTCAGGCGGGGCGCGTCGGCCCGCTTGCACTCCACGCCGAAGAACGCGTCTCCCCTGCGAAGCACCAGGTCCATCTCCGCGCCCTGGTGGGTGGCCCAGAAGAAGGCCTCGTCGTGGGGCTCGGCCATCAGGACCTGCTCGATCGCGAAACCCTCCCATGAGGCGCCGACCCTGGGATGATCCAAGAGACCCTTGAGCGAATCGATGCCGAGGAGGCGGTGGAGGATGCCCGAATCGCGGATGTAAACCTTGGGGGACTTCACCTGACGCTTAGCTATATCGGCGAGATACGGCGGCAGTTGCCGCGCCATGAGCGCGTTGGAGAGGAGGTCCTGGTAACGGCGGGCGGTGGATTCGCCCACGCCCAGGGCGCGGGCCGCCTCGGCGGCGTTCCACACCTGGCCGTGGTAGTGGGAGAGCATAGCCCAGAAACGGGAGAGGGCGACGGCGCTCGCGCGCACGCCCCACTGGGAAAAACCCGTTCCAAGAGGGATTGGATCAGGTTCTTGCGCCAGATCGCGCTCTCGGTCTCGGAGGGGGCGAGATAGCAGGGCGGGAGGCCGCCCCGGAGCCAGAGGAATTCCTCGGCCTCCTCTCCCAGTTCCCTGAGGGTGAAGCCGCCCATGACCACCCGCTCCATCCTGCCCGCGAGGCTCTCCGAGCTCTGGCGGAGAAGATCGCCCGAGGCGCTCCCCAGGACCAGGAAGCGGGCCGGAGCGTCCGGCCGATCGGCCAATACGCGGAGCACCGGGAAGAGCTCCGGCCGCCGCTGGACCTCGTCCATCACCACGAGCCCGCGAAGCGGACGCAGGGCGGTCATGGGCTCGTCCAGGCGCGCGAGGCTCGCCGGGTCCTCCAAATCGAAGTAGTTGACCGCATCCGCGGAGAGGAGCCGCCGCGCCAGGGTGGTCTTGCCGCACTGCCGCGGCCCAACCAAGGCGACCACGCGGCTGCGTGCCAGGGCCGCGTCTATGTTCGCATGAAGGAGCGAACGCTCAATCATGACGATGCAATATACGATGAAAATCCACCAAGATGTGACTTTCTTAGGTAAGGCTTTAGCTGGAGACATCGGATCGTACGCGTCCGAGCGATACGGACTGTACGATAGCGAAGTCACTTAAACCGCGGCTTCAAGAGGGCTCGCGCGCGCATCGCGACGCATCAGTTCCTCGAGGTATGGAATGAGGCTCAGCTAGCCGCCCGCGCGAGGGATGACGTTGCGCGCCGTATGGCGCGCAGTCAATCCATTCCACTCGGCAAACGGAGCGTAACGACGTATACGCCGCTACGCGTCGTGTCCCTTAAGGTATGGATTTACTGCGCGGCCCTTCGGCCGCGCGAGGGATAAGACGCCGCGCGGCCGCATGGCCGCGCTGTCCAACCCCTTCCACTCGGCTACCCGAGCGCCACGCGCGAGGGATCGCAGGGAGTAGCGCGGACCGGAGCGAACCCGCAGGGTTCGCGAGGACCGTACTACTCCCGGAGAGCCCGATCGGGGTTCGGCGGAGGCCGCAGGCCGAACCGAACTCCGACGCGCCCTACTCTTCTCTAGGCTTTTCCATAGAGCGGTCCGAGCGCCGCGCAGGCCCGGTAGTCCGCGCCTTCGCCGTCCATGCCGAAAGCGTTCCAATAGCTCGGGCGGTAGATCTTGTCCGCGGCCACGTTGTGCATGCACACGGGGATGCGGAGGATGGACGCCAGGGCGATGAGGTCGGCGCCGATGTGGCCGTAGGAGATGGCGCCGTGGTTGGCGCCCCAGGCTGCCATGACGGAGTACACGTCCGCGAAGGGGCCAACGCCTGAGACGCGGGGCACGAACCAGGTGGTGGGCCAGGTCTCGTTGGTCCGCTTGTCCAGCTTGTCGTGGACCGCGTCGGGGAGGGCGGCAGTGACGCCTTCGGCGATCTGGAGGACGGGGCCGACGCCCTTCACCAGGTTGAGCCGGGTCATGGTGACTTCCATGCCGCCTTCGGTGAGGAAGTCGGAAGAGTAGCCGCCGCCGCGGAAGTAGCCGAGGTCGGCGTAGCGCCAGCTCGTGGCGTCCAGGCAGTCGCCGGCCTCCTTCGGCGTGATCTCCCAGTACGGCTTGATCGCCGGCTTGCCGTTCTTCCGCTGCCTTCCCGTGCCGTCCATGGTGGTGGCGCCGGAGTTGATGAGGTGGATGAAGCCGCCCGCGGCGACGC
>JAEWSV010000585.1 GCA_023398155.1 Spirochaetota bacterium | reverse complement strand
GTATTGGTCATTCTACAATTCTGGAAAATCACCTTGTTTGGAGCCGACGACTGCTTCAACCTGATATTTTCCTTATCGCGATTTGTGCTGCCGTCGATCGCTAACGCCGCGTACCTTCGGTCAGTTTGTTCGGGTTGAAGGCGATGAGCGCGTCCTTGTAGGTATACGATTCGGCGCCGGCGCGCGATTGGTACGGGACGCCCCGGACCTCTCCCGCGATGATGAGACGGGCGCATTCAGCCAGATCGCGAAGATACTCAGGCGCGTACTCGCCGCCGTGGCCGGGATACAGAACGGCGAAATCCCCTTCCCGCGCGATCAATTTCTCCAGGCTCCGGAGGTACGTTTCAAGCGGCGTGGATTCATAGAGGAAGAGCCAGGAATGGGAGTTGTTGTTGTCTCCGGTGAAGAGGAGCTTCCGTTCGGCGTCCCAGAGGCAGACGCTGCCCCGAGTATGACCGGGAGTCTCGATCACGGTAAGTTTCTTTCCACCGAGATCGAATACGTATCCTTCCCGCACGGGCGTGAAGCCGGTTTTTCCGAAGCTGTAGCGCCGCGCCATGTCCATATCGTCGGGATGGACGTAGAACGCGTCGAAATACCGGTTCCCGCCGGCGTGATCGCTGTGGCCGTGGGTATTCACCACCGACACCGGAAGAGAGGTCAACGTTTTCACGCACCGGCCGAGATCCGCGGTGCCCATCCCCGTGTCGATCAGGAGGGCGCGTTCCTCTCCCGCGACGAGGTACATATTCACGGGCACGGCGCCCGGCTCCGTGATGCGCCAAACGCCCGCGGCGAGCTCCGTCGTTTGGAACGGCGATGCTGCGGCTTCGCCGATAGCGGCTTCGTCGGCTGCGGCGTCGCCGGCTGCCTCGGCCGCGGTATCGGCCGCGGTATCGACGGCGGCTGCGGCCCCTTCCCCCTGCGCGTTCTGCCTCGCCGTTCGGCACGCCGTCCAATACGGGATCGACAGCAGGGAAATCGCGAGGCAGAGAGCGGTTCGAATCGTTTTCTTATTGTTCCGCATACTATGTTTCTCCGTTTCCGGACCATTATATACTAGAGAAGAGGCCCGCGCAAAAGCGGCCGGCTTTCCCGCGGGCCCCGTTACGCTAGGTTGTCCGCATCGATACTTCGGGGCGGTGTTGGGCCGGCTCCTCCTTGAATACATGACCCTTCAAGAGTCTGCCGAAGAAGAGGCAGGTCGCCGCTCCCATGACTCCCAATACGAGCATCATCAGGCCGGCTCCGGATCCCTTCCCCGTTCCGAAAAAGGTTTTCAGGATTCGATGCGCATGCGCGGAAGCCATGAGGGGTTCGAATACCGCGTCGATAAGGAAACCTCCCAAGAAGTACCCCAACGGAATCGTGAAGAACTGGAGGGAATTCCGGCACGCGTACACGCGTCCTTGCATATCCACCGGTATGCTTGAGCGGAGAATGACATCGAGGTTCGCGCCCATGATGGGGACGACGAACCAGCCGAGAATCTGTCCCAGGCACCAAAGGATCGGATTATCGGTAAACGCCAAAAGGAAGTTCTCGATCGTCAAAGAATACAGCAGCGTGCCGACTATCACCTTGATCCGGTCTTTCGGCGGCGGAAGGAAGGTGACCGTGACGCTTCCCAGTAGGGTGGCGATTCCCGCGAACGACATCACCATTCCCAATACCTTCTCCCCTCCGTTATTTCTCGGAAGGATAAAGGCCGGCAAGGCCGCGTCGAACGCCGATGCGACCAGGTTTACCCCGGCTAGGAAAAGGATCAAATAGAGGATGGTCGTATTCTTTTTGAGATAATCGAGTCCCTCCTTGGATGCGGACCAAAGCGATCCGCGTAATTCGGCATGGCGCTTCTCCAGCTTCGGCAGCTCGACGAAGAATAATAGGGTCAAGAAAGCGATCAGGAAGGTGGCCAAGTCGACCAGGATGACCGCTTCGATTCCCGCGAGGGAATAGATCGCCGTCGCGAGGGCGGGATGGAGAATCGTAATGATCGACTGGGAAAAAGACCGTAAGCCGCTCGTCTTCTGATAATCCTCCTTCGGAATGATGAGAGTCATCGCGACGTCGGAGGCGGGTCGTTGAATGGTATTCATCAGGCCGTTGACCGCGTTGAGGATATACAGGTGATAGGGCTCAAGCCGATTCGTCGTTACGAGGAAATAGACGACGATCGTCGAGCAGGCCGCGAAGGTGTCCGAAAAAAGCATCACTTTCTTCTTATCCCAACGGTCGCTCAATGAACCCGCGAATATGCTCATCAACACGTACGGCGTGTACGAGCAAATCGCCAAAAGTGCCGTCTGCAAAGCTGACCCGGTTTCCCGATACAGCCAGAGGGTGACCGCGAAATTAGTTACGGTACTCCCGAGCTGGGAAAGGCTTTGGGTGCTCCACAGGAGATAGAAAGCGTATAATCTTGGATAAGATCCGAATTTCATAACTTTGCTCCTTTGACTGAAAATTGGTCAAAAAACGCAAAGTTTGAGGACTGTCATTCCTCCATGCGCGGTCCTCAACCTTTGCATGGAGCGGAGGCAATGCACAGAATCATTTGTTCCTTCTCTCTAGTAACCGATCGATTCGGATCGGATTATTCATAGAGTTCTTCGGTTTTACAAGCCCTAGGGGAGTACGCCTGAGGCCGCGAACCATTTACAGATTTCTAGGCATTGGTCCGGCTCGCTCTGGGCGTGAGCGGCGCCCGGGCCGATCATCAGGGCGACGGGCACCGAAGAACCGGCGAGGATCTCGGCCGCTCGTTCGGTTTCTGCCCGATTGAAATCATGCTCCCCGGCGAAGAGG
>JAEWSV010000564.1 GCA_023398155.1 Spirochaetota bacterium | reverse complement strand
CGGTCCGGATCGTCCCGTCGCTCGCCTTCACCGCGAAGACCTCCATCGGTTTCCCGTTCACCGCGTACGGATAGAACTTCGCCGTGGAACCGATGTCCTTCTTCGCGATCACGATTCCCCAGTCCCCGCTTTTCGCGGCCGTGGCTTTCTCCGCATAGGCGGATGGGGCGAAGATTCCCAGGACGAGGAAAGCCGCGAGACAGCCGGTCAATACGGACCTTTCAGAACGTTGCATTTGATACCCTCCGCCGTATATCGTAGCCGATGCGTGTGAAGCTTCCGTGAACGGTCTGTGGCGTTTGGATGCTTCCGGCGACGGGGGACGAACCCTCCATCGACAAAGCACGCTGCGTTCACGAACCCTTCACACTTTCTGCGTATCTTTCCGAATATCGATTTCCGATTCGCACGGCCTTAGGAGCTGCGCGATCCCCGTTTTCTCGAGGTACCCATGAAGCGCTCGATTGCGTTTATCTTTGTTCTCGTGTCCGCCGCCGCCCTTTTCGCGCAGGATATCCCGTTGCCCGCGCCCGCGAAGAAAAGCGGCGTCGACCTGTTCGCCGCGATCGCGAACCGGTCGGTCTCCAAGACCTTCGTAAAGAAGGAAGTCTCGATTCAGGACCTCTCTACGATCCTCTGGGCGGGCCTGGGCCTTCGCCCGGTAGACGCGGTGTCCAGCGCCACGAAGGCGGGGCGGACGGCGTCGTTCTCCGGCGACAATCCCTACATAAACGTCTACGTACTCACCGACAAGGGAGCCTGGAAGTACGTTCCCGAGGCCAACAAGCTGGAGACGAGAAGTTCGAAGGACGTCAGGGCCGAGGCCTCGACCGGAGTAATTCCCGCCGCGGCCTTCATGGTAGTCTTCACCGTGGACAACGCCCTCACGCCCGCCTTCCTGAAGTCAAACCCCGCCGTCTTCCAGCAGATGGCCCACGCCACCGCGGGCTTCGCGGCCCAGAACATCGCCCTGAGCGCCTCGGCGTTCAAGCTCGCCGCGGTGGTCAAATACACCATGAGCGCGCAGGGAGCGGCGTCGGCCCTCAAGCTCTCCAAAGACGAAGTCCCGCTCTTCACGCTCCAGGCGGGATATACGGATTAAGACTCTCGATCTGCGGCATCTTTCCTGAAGGCGGCGCCCGCACCCACCTATTGGGGGGGGGCGTCCATTCCGCGGCCGACGGTCCCGCGATTTCCAGTCATCTCGATGCCGTCAACGATCCTTTTCCGCCCGTATGATAGACAATTCCCCGAAACCGGTCGGATAGCGCCCCAGGGTACTAACCTCCCCGAAGCCCGCCTCCCGCATCATGGCCGGAATCAGCCCGAGCGCGTTCGCGCGCGTGATCCGTTCTCCGTCGAGGCGCCGGACGAGGGCGAAAGAGGCGCGGATCCACGGATTTTCGGCCCGGTCGAAATCGGCGATCAGCAAACGGCCTCCCCGCTTGAGGACTCTCCGCAGCTCCGCCAAGGCCGAGCGCTTGTCGGGATCCTCCAGATGGTGGAACGCGAGGCTGGAAATCGCCAGGTCGAACTCCCGTCTCGGTAGGGCAATTCCCCGCCGCCGTAGAGATCGAAGGCTATCTCCAGAGCCGCGGCCGCCGCCTTCTTGTTCGCCAAGTCCAGGACCGCCGCGTCGATGTCCAAGCCGGTCACCCGGAGGTCCGGCTCGGCGGCCTTGAGGGCCACCGCGAAGGTTCCGGTGCCGCAGGCGAAATCGAGGACCGTCCCCGCCCCTGATTCCAGCGCATGCCGCAATAAATCGGCTTTGAGCCGCCGTTCGGGAAACAGGTATTTCATGAACCGGTCGAACGCCGGGGTCAAGAACGCGAAACGGAGCGCGGGGACGTACTTCCTACTCATGAAACCTCCGCCTTCTCACCGACCGTGGCCGCGATATCCGGCCCGGTCCAGTCGCCGGCCCCTCCGGCCCTGAACGTCCGATAGACCAGGAAGACGAGGAGCAGCTGATTGAGCAAGGTCGCGGCCAGCCGCTTCCGCTCGTTCTCGGGGTCGCCCGCGGCGAAGAAGCACAGCGCGCAAACGACGCCGCCGCGCTCCGACACGCTGGTCACGACGGTCACGCCGGCGATGTCCTCGTAGTACCGCTCGCGCGCCAATTCCTTGTTCGGGATCTTGGCCGCGAACGGCGCGCCGCCGAGGCTGAAACGGTATTCCGCGATCGTCCTCCCGGTGGCCGTGCCCACGAACCTGAGCGTGCCCCTCTCGACTTTGAGTATGGTCACCAGGAGAACCGACAGCAGGGACGTGAACGTTTCCTTCTCCTTGCGCCTGTTGACCGGCACCGCCGGCACGTTCATGAACTGCGAGACGACATCCATCGTCCGATTCGCTTTCCCGATATAGCGGTAGGAGTCGGACAACAAGCGCTCCCCCGCGTCCCGCTCCGACGTCAGCTTCCTGGTCTCCCTTTGATAGAAAAACAGGATGACGAGGAAAACGAGGACGTCGAGGAGGATGACCGCCGATTGGCCGAAGCGTTCGGGGACGATGAAGTGCCCGTGCACGATGTGCGGAGTCGAGA
>JAEWSV010000490.1 GCA_023398155.1 Spirochaetota bacterium | reverse complement strand
TTCCAGATAGAGGGATCGCCCGACGCGGACGGCAAGGGGCCGTCGATCTGGGACGAATTCACCGCTCGTCGCGGCGCGATCCGCGGCGGCGACCGCGCCGATCCGGCCTGCGACCACTATCGCCGCTGGCGGGAGGACGTGGACATCGCGGCCGAGCTCCGGCTTGATGCCTACCGTTTCTCCATATCGTGGCCGCGCGTCCTGCCGGATGGGCGGGGAAGGGTGAACGCCGCGGGCCTCGATTTCTATTCCCGCCTCGTCGACGGGCTCCTGGAACGGGGGATCAAACCGTTTCCGACCCTGTTCCATTGGGATCTGCCGGCGGCCCTCCAGCGGGAGCTCGGCGGCTTCCGAAACCGGGAGACCGTCGCCCTGTTCGCGGACTACGCGCGGATCGTCGCCCGAGCGCTCGGCGACCGGGTGGATACCTGGATCACCGTTAACGAGCCCTTCGAATTCTCCTGTTTCGGGCACTTGTTCGGGACCCACGCGCCGGGCGTGAAGAACCCCTTCGCCTTCCTGGGCGCGATGCACCACGTCCTTTTAGCCCACGGTGAGGCAGTTTCGGCGCTCCGCGCCGAGGTACGCGGGGCGAAGGTCGGACCCGCGCTCAGCTGGACGCCCGTGCACCCGCTGCGGGACCTGGCAGTGGACGGAACCGCCGCGAGCCGCGCTGAAGCCTACATGAACCGCATCACCTTCGACCCGATATTGAAGGGCGCCTACCCCGCGGAGGTCGCGGATAAGCTCTTGCTCCGTCCGCCGGTGAAGGAGGGCGACCTCGAGCGGATCGCCGCCCCGGTCGATTTCCTGGGGGTTAACTACTACAGCCGGGAGCGGGCGCGGAATAATCCCTTCGAGCCCCTCGTACGGGCGGATATCACCGGAAAGGAACCTCGCGATCTTCCGGAGGACGACGGACGGACGGCGATGGGTTGGGAGGTCTATCACGACGGCCTCACCGAAATTCTCCGCGCTCTCCGCGACCGTTACGGGAATCCTCCCGTTTACCTCACCGAGTTCGGGTCCGCTTGGACGGACGTCCCGGCCGAGGGCCCGAACGGACCGCGCCTGGCCGACGCGCGGCGCGTGCGCTACCTTTCGGGCCAGCTGGATCGGATCTACGGTGCTCGGCAGGAGGGTTGCGATCTCCGCGGTTGCTTCGTCTGGAGCCTGATGGACAATTTCGAATGGGCCGAGGGACTCTCCAAGCGATTCGGCCTCACGTACGTCGATTACGCTACGCAGCGGCGCGTGATCAAAGAGAGCGGGCGGCGGTACGCGCTCCTCGCGGCCACCCGCGATTTGGACTCGTTCGGAGAAAACGATGACTGAAGGAAGAAAGCGCCTTTCGCTCGCCCAGAAAATCATCTTCGCCATCGGCCAATACGGGTGGTCCTTGACGACCTTCCTCGCGAACAACCTGCTGGCTTATTTTTACTTGCCGCCGGAAACCGCGGGAGAGGGCATCCCGGCTTTCGTGCCCCGCGGTTCGATCCTGGGCTTCTTCACCGTCATCGGCCTCGCGGCCTTTTCGGCCCGTCTCTTCGACGCGGTCAACGATCCCCTCATCGCGGGCTGGTCCGACCGGTCGAGGTCCCGTTTCGGCCGCCGGCGGACCTTCATGCTCATCGGGGCGTTGCCCGCGATGCTCTTCGCGCTGGCCCAGTTCGCGCCGCCCGTCCCGGTCGTCTCCTCGCTCAACGTGGTTTGGCTGTTCGCGACGTCCCTCCTCGGGACCGTCTTCCTCACGATGTACGTCATGCCGTACAACGCGCTCATCGCCGAGTTCGGTGCGGACTCGGCCGATCGGCTCTTCTTGAGCGCCCTGACCTCGGTGACCTGGGCGCTCGGTTTCGCCTCGGGCAACGCCGTGTACGCGATCAAGGACGTCCTGCAGGCGGGGGGCGCCTCTCCCCTGGACGCCTTCCGAACGGCGACCGCGGCGCTCGGCGCCCTGGCCCTCGCGGCGATGCTCCTGCCGGTGTTCGCGATCAATGAGCGGAAACACGCTTCCGGGGGCGTCTCGGACACGCCGGCCTTTTCGGCCGTGGCCGCGGCCTTGGCGGATCGGCCCTTCCGCGTCCTCGTGGGGGCGAGCTTCCTCTATTACACCGCGAACACCTTCCTTGAAATCGGCATAGCCTACTACGTGACCGCCCTCATGGGCCTGCCGGACGCTCAGGCTTTCGTCCTGGCCGCGGCCATCTTCGGCCTCAGCTTCCTCTGGTACCTCCCGGTCGTGCGGCTCGCCGACCGGTACGGCAAGAAGCGCATCCTGCTCGCGGGATTCGCGGCCCAGGCGGCGGTTTTCGCGGTCATACCCGCCGTGGGCGCGGTTGCCGCGCTGCCCACGATGGCCTGGGTCGCCTTCATCGCGGTGGTCCAATCGGCGGCCTCGGCGGCCTTCGGCATCCTGCCGACGGCGATGGTGGCGGACGCAGCGCGGAGCCGTTCGGAATCCGGCGGGGCGAGCATAGAAGGGGCGTACTTCGGCGTGAACAGCTTCATGATGAAACTCGCGGTCTCCACCGCCAACCTCGCCTTCCCCTCCCTCCTGCTCTTGGGCAGGAGCGCGGAACGCTCTCTCGGCATACGGCTTTCCGGCGCGGTCGCGGCCGTCCTCACGCTCGCCGGATTCTTCGCGCTCCGCGGTTATGAGGAGAAGGCGCGCGGCTGAGACGGCTCCGAGGACGCGGCGCTGCGGATCGGCCGGAGCGCCGCGCAACGGCGTTTCGGTTTCATTTTGTCGACGGATCCGCTATCCTTGGAGCTATGCGCTCAAAAGTCTCCTGTCTCCTCTGGGTATTCTGCATCGCGGCTGCGGCTGCCGCCGCTCCGCCCCCGTCGAAGCAGGTGCTGATAATCCACTCCTACCAACAGGATTACCAATGGACGCGCCTGCAGCATTCGGGAATCTTGAGCGAACTGGAATCGAGCGAGGATCAGGTCATTCGGGTCAAGACCGAGTACCTGGACGCCAAGCATTCGTGGAACGCGGAGAAGGCCCGCGAATTCGCCCGTCATTTCGCGGTCCAGTACGCGCACAATCGCTTCGATCTCCTGATGGTCACCGACGATGACGCGCTCGCGTTCGTGGATGAATACGGCCCCTCCCTTTTCCGCTCGACGCCCGTCGTCTTTTCCGGCATCAACGACCACCATTCGCCGCTGATCGCCCGTAATCGCAACCGGTGGACCGGGGTCGCGGAATTCGCCGACTTCGAATCGACCATGGCGGCCCTCCGCGCCCTGTTCCCGCGGGTGACGGAAGTCCGCGTCCTCGCCGACGATACGACGACGGGCCGGCAGACGACCCGAGAGTTCCTATCGGCCGTGGAGGAGTCGAAGTTTCCGCTGCCGGTTTCCACCTTCCCCTCCCTGGAACTCGAGGACGTTTTGACGGAGGCCAAGAAGCTCCCTCCCTCCACAGCCGTCATGCTGCTCTCCTACGCGCGCGACACGGCCGGTTCGGATTACGCCATGCCGCATATCGTATCCTCCCTCACGCAGGCGGCCGCCGGGCCCGTGTTTTCCGTATGGGATTTTAATTTCGGCTACGGTATCGTGGGAGGAGCGCTCACCTCGGGGTTCGCCCAAGGGCGGGAGGCGGGGCGTCTCGCGCTCCGCGTGCTCGCCGGCGAGGCTCCCGGCGACGTGCCCGTAAGCGAACTCCGGAATCCGACCCTAACCTTCGATTGGCGCGCGCTCAAGCGCTTCGGCATCCCCGCCGGACGAGTGCCGGCCGGATCGGAGGTCCTCTTCCAGCCGCAGAGCCTGTACGAGCGGAATCCGGAAACCTTCTTGATCGTCGCCGGTATCATATCGATTCTGGCGATCGCCGTGATCGTGCTCTCCATAGCCCTCCTCGTGATACGGCGCGCCCGGAACAGGCTGTGGGCGAGCGACCAAGCCCTTTCCAAGTCATTGTCCGAGAAGAACGTCTTGCTCAAGGAAGTCCACCATAGGGTCAAGAACAACTACCAGGTCGTTTCGAGCCTGCTCCACCTCCAGTCGACGGGTATCGAAGAAGAAACCGCGCGAGCTGCCCTCATGGAGAGCGACAGCCGCGTGCGGAGCATGGCGC
>JAEWSV010000170.1 GCA_023398155.1 Spirochaetota bacterium | reverse complement strand
TTCGGCGTCCCCGGCGTCATCGCGCTCGTATCCTTCCTCGGCGTTTTCGGCGCGAACGCCCTCCTCGGCTCGGTCGGATCCCTCGAACTGATCCTCTTCCTCGTCGGCCTCGGACTCCTCGCGGTAGAGATATTCGTGATCCCCGGCTTCGGCGTCATCGGCATATCCGGATTCGCGCTCATCGGCCTGTCGCTCGTGCTCTCCATGCAGGACTTCATCGTACCCAGCCAGGATTGGCAGTGGGACCTCCTGGGCCGCAACCTCATCGTGGTCGCGTTCGGCCTCATCGCCGCGATCACGGGCATCGCGGTCATCGCCCTTTTCGGGCCCCGGCTCCGGATTTTCGACGGGCTTACGCTCAAGACCAAGATAGCCGGCACCGCCGGCGGCCCCGATCCCGACGCCCTCGCCGCGGGCGAGGCCACCGCGGCGGCGGGGGAGACGGCCGAACCGGTCTACGCCGCGCTCCTCGGGAAGCGCGGCCGCTCCGCCTCCACGCTGCGCCCCTCGGGGAAGGCCGAGATCGATGGCGCCGTCTACGCCGTGGAAGCCGACGGGTCCTTCATCGAACCGGGAATAGAAATAGAAGTGGTCCGCGTGCGCGGTAACCGTATAGTCGTAAGGAGGATTTCATGACGTACCTGATCCTGCTCGCCGTCGCCGGCCTGATCGCCCTCGGTTTTCTGCTCCTCTTCTTCCGGTTCTTCGGCCTCTGGTTCCGCGCGCTGCTCTCGGGCGCTTCCGTCAACATGGGCAAGCTCATCGGCATGTGGCTCCGCCACGTCAACGCCGGCGTGATCGTCGACTCGCGGATCATGCTTTCCAAGGCCGGCATCGACGTGGATTCGGACATGCTGGAGACCCACTTCCTCGCGCGGGGCAACGTGTTCAAGGTGAGCCAAGCCCTCGTGGCCGCGAACAAGGCCAACATCCCGCTGCCCTTCCAGCGCGCTGCGGCCATCGACCTCGCGGGCCGCGATGTCCTGGAAGCGGTGCGCACGAGCGTCAACCCGAAGGTCATCGACGTTCCCGACACTTCCAAGGGCAAGCAGACGATCGACGCGGTGGCCAAGGACGGCATCCAGCTCCAGGTGAAGGCGCGCGTCACCGTGCGCGCCAACATCGAGCGGCTCGTCGGCGGCGCGACCGAGGAGACGATCATCGCCCGGGTGGGCGAGGGCATCGTCACCACGATCGGTTCGTCCGAATCGTATAAGGCCGTCCTGGAGAATCCGGACACGATTTCCAAGCGCGTGCTGGAGAAGGGGCTCGACGCGGGAACCGCCTTCGAGATCCTGTCCATAGATATCGCGGATATCGACGTCGGGGCGAACATCGGGGCCAAGCTCCAGGCCGACCAGGCGGAGGCGGACAAGAGGCGCTTCCAGGCCGAAGCCGAGAAGCGCCGGGCCGCGGCCCAGGCCCAGGAACAGGAGATGCTGGCCCTCGTTCAGGAGAACCGGGCCAAGGTAGTGCTCGCCGAAGCCGAGATCCCGCTCGCGATCGCGGAGGCCTTCAAGAGCGGCCACTTGGGCGTCATGGACTATTACCGGCTCAAGAACGTCCAGGCCGACACCGACATGCGCGCCTCCATCGGCGGCGCCACGGGCGAACGGCCGTAACGCATCATGGACTCCCTGTTCGATCTCCTGCTGACGCTCGCGCCGATCTCTCTCTTCATCGCCCTCAAGATCTACGCTTCGCGGAAGCAGAAGGCGGAGGAAGGCGAGCGCGTGCGGCTCGCGCGGTTCTTGGCTGAGGCGGCCAAGGCCGACGAGTCCCCGCGGCCGACCTTCGCTCAATTATCCGCCCTCGCCGACGAGGCGGAGATGGATGAAGACCCGCGGGTGGACTCGGAGGGCCCGGTCCGCGGCGCGGTCGGCATGGGGATCGCGCCGGCCGCGGCGGAGCGGGCGAGCCTTCCGCTTTCGGAAGTCGCGCCGCCGATGGCGCGGCCGACCTCCCGCGGGGCTCCGCGCTCCGACCGCTTGGCCCGCCTTGAGCGCATGAGCCCCCTCAAGCGGGCCGTCGTCATGGCCGAATTGCTCGGCCCGCCGAGAGGACTCTAAGAGCGTCGCGGCAAGCGATCCGTCGTTCCCTGGAGTCTGCTCGAGCCCGGAGGGGGACTTGGCTTACGCCTTCGGACATCCTGTCCTCAGGCTTCAGCCGCCTCGTCGCCCTGGCGGCGCGCTCAGCGCGCCTTCCGCCGCTATTCGCGGCGCGGGCGACTCGGTTCAAGTCCCCCTCCGGGTGTAGACAAAAATGAGCCCCGCCGAATGGCGGGGCTCCATAACCTTTAGCTGCCCGGAGGGGGACTTGAACCCCCAAGCCCTTACGAGCACTAGTACCTGAAACTAGCGTGTCTGCCAATTTCACCATCCGGGCGGATTGGGGCACTATATGACGGGGGAAGGGGGCGTGTCAACGGGGATGGTTTTACGGGACGGAATCGGCTCGGGGCGGGAACGGCGATAGGGCCGCGCGCGGCTACCGGGCGGCCGCGCGCGGGACGCGTTAGGAGAGGGCGGCTTCCAGGGCGACTTCCATCATGCGGGTGAAGGTCGACTGGCGCTCCTCCGAACTCGTGGCCTCGTGGGTGACGA
>JAEWSV010000456.1 GCA_023398155.1 Spirochaetota bacterium | reverse complement strand
CGACCGCGCGGCGTCGCGCATCATCGGCATCGTTTCCTCCTTTTCCCACCCCGCGGACGCCCTCGTACGGCTCGTCCGCAGTTATGAATACGCCGACCTGAAGACGGCTCTCGCCTCCCTGGCAGCGGGCGAGCGCCTGCCTCCCGTACACGTCGATCTGGGAGCTTTCGGGACCATCGCCTGGGAAGCCTATCCGGACCTGAAAAAGATGCTCGCCTCCACCGAATTCGACTGGTTACGCGATGCGCCCTCCGAGGCCGCTTTGTTGGACGCGCAGACTTCCTTGGACCTGCATTATTACCGCTCCCTGTGGAGGGAGATCCTGGAATTGCCGAAAGGCGACCGCCGCGGCTTTGAAAGCCTGGTCGCGGAGGAGATCGAACTCAAGAACCTCGTATGGGCGATCCGCTTGCGCATCTACTACGGCCTATCCGAAGAGGAAATCGAACCCAAGCTCGTGGATATCACGCGGCGTGGGCAATCGCTCGTCTCAGCAGCGCGGAAGGCGCTCGCGTTCGCCCCTGACCGGCGAGAAGATTGGCGCGGTTGGAAATTCGAAGCCATACTCAATCCCGAATCCCCCGGCGAATACTGGAAACTCGATCCCCGCTACGTCCAGAACGCCGCGGCGCGGAACCTTTCGCGGAGAGCTCGGTCGCTTTTCCATCGACGGCCCTTCGCGTCCGACTCCATAGCTTGTTTCATCAAACTGATGCAATTCGAAGAGGACCTCCTGACGAGCGTCGCCGAGGGCCTTACTCTCGGTCTCGGCGCGAAGGAAACGCTCGCGCTGTAGGAGGTGAACGCATGATCCGTCCGAGGAAGATGAAGCGCGTCGAACTCACCGTGCTGGAACGGGACGTGGACGGCGTGATCGAGTATTTGGGCAAGCGCCGCGTGATCCACCTCTCGCCGCCCGAAGAGGAACCGAAGGCGGAAGACGCGGAAGGCTCGGAAAGCGGCGCAGGCGAGCTCTCCCCGCGGGTTGAACCGGGGCGGGGAAGCGGGACGCGCGGGAAAGCCGCGCCGGTGGATGGAGGCGCACTGCGGAACGCCGACGGCGCGCTCGAGCGCTTGCGGACCGCGGCCGCGTTCCTCCGCATCGCGTTGCCGACGGAACCGAGCGACGCGGGGAAGCTGCCGACGACCGAGGAGGATGCCCTAGAGCGGGGGATCATCTCGCGCGTCGACCTCATGGCGGCGAAGGAAGCCACGCTCCTCGACGAACGTAGGAAGGTGGCGGACGCGCTCGCGGAGGCCAGAGCCTTCGCGAACCTCTAGGCGCCGTTCGCCGAGTTGGAGCAGCTTTCGTATCTTACCCTACGCGTCGGCCGCCTCGATCCGCGCATGCGCGGAGATCTCGCCGAAGCCCTGGCCGACCGGGCAGTCGTGGTTCCGCTCGGGGAAGGGGATCGCGTGCTCGCCGCGGCTTCGCGCAAGGGCCGTTTCGCCCTGGATTCGGAACTCAAGAAAGCGGGATTCGTTCAGCTCCAGATCCCCGAGGACTTCAAGGGCATCCCCGCTGAACTCCTCGCCGGCCTTGAGGAGCGCCTCTCGAGCGCGGAGGCGAGCCTTGCAGAAGCGGCCGCCGACAAGGCGCGCCTCGCGGAAGAACTAACGCCGATCTTCCTGCGCCTGACCGAGTCATACCTCATGGCTTCCGCGGTAGAGGCCCTCAAGGCGGGCCTCAAGGCTACGCGGAGCGCCTACCGCTTGACGGGCTGGGTGACCGCGGAGAACGTGCAGCCCCTCGTGGAGGAATTGGAACGGCTCGCCGATGGGCGGGTGGCCGTGCGCACCTACGAACCGGAAGAGGTCGCGAATGTCCTGGAAGGTCGGGAAAAGGTTCCCGTATCCTTGGATCACGGCGCCTTCGTGGCCGGGTTCGAGCGCGTGGTCTTCTCCTATGGGGCCCCGCTTTACGGGACTATCGATCCGACTCCCTTCGTCGCGCTTTCGTTCACGATACTCTTCGGGCTCATGTTCGGCGACGTCGGCCAGGGCTTCGTCCTTTTCCTCCTCGGACTGCTCACGGCCCGGAACCGGGTCAAGATCCTCGCGCGGTTCTCCCGTTTCTCCGCGCCGCTCGTTTCCGTGGGCGTCGCCTCCATGGTCGTCGGGTTCCTGGACGGCGAGGTGTTCGCGAACGAGGAGCTGCTCATCCGGCCGACGCGGGTGATCACCGAATTCCTCACCGGCCGTCCCGTGGACCGCGTTTTGCACCTCATGCCTTCCAAGGGCAGCCTGGATAAGCTGTTTCTCTTTTTCGCCTTCACGGTCGGGGTCGGGGTGGTTATCAATTCGATCGGCTTACTCATCAATATCGTGAACCAGGCGAGCTTAAAGAAGTGGGACAAGGCGCTCTTCGCCAAGACCGGCCTCTCGGGGGCCCTCCTTTTTTGGTATGCCTTGTTCCTGGGTACCCGCTTGATCCTGGGCGGCAGCTTCGCTTGGTTCGACGCGGTCGGGCTCGCGCTGCCGGCCTGCGGCATCTTCTTCGGTCCCGCGATCTGGCGCAGCGTTTCGGGGCGGAGGCCGGTGCTCGAGCACGGCGCGCTCGTGTTCATCATGGAAGGCTTCGTGGAACTCCTCGAATCGGCTTCCTCCTACATCTCCAACACGGTGAGCTTTCTCCGCGTCGGAGCCTTCGCCCTTTCCCACGCCGTACTGTCGTTCATCGTCTTCACCCTCTCCGACATGGTCGCTTCCCAAGCGCCCGGCGGAGCGGTGTTCGCTTTTTTAGTCATGGTATTCGGCAACAGCGTGATCATACTCCTTGAGGGCATGATCGTGGCGATCCAGGTGGTCCGGCTGCAATACTACGAGTTTTTCAGCAAGTTCTTTACCGAGACCGGCGTGGAATTCTCGCCGTTCCGATTCCGCAAGGAGGTCAACTCATGAAACGTACCGTCGTAATCATCGCCCTCGCTCTTTTCGCCGCGACCGCGACGCTCTCGTTCGCCCAGGACGAGCCGGCCGAGGGCGCTCATGGTCAGGAGGGGGCGACCGTATCGGCTCCCGCGGCTCCCGCGGGCGAGTCGCCGTGGAAGCCCTTCGCCGCGGCCTTGGCGGTCGGCGTTTCCTGTATCGCGGGCGGCATCGCCGTCGGACAGATCGGATCCGCGGCCATGGGCGCCATGAGCGAAAATCCCGAGCTTTCCGGTAAGGCCCTGCCGTACGCCGGATTGGCGGAGGGCATCTGCCTCTGGGGCTTCCTCGTCGCCCTGTTCATTCTCATCATTTAGGGCGTGGAATACTTCTTCATCGGAGAGGCGGAATTAGTGACCGCCTTCCGCTTCGTCGGGGTGCCGGGGTTCCCGGTAGCCAGCGCGGAGCAGACTCGCGCCGCCTTCGCGCGCGTTACGCGCGGCTGGGTGGAGGAGGCCGGTACGACCCTGCCGGGGGCCGCCTCAGGCGGCGTCGAAGGCTGGGACGCCGCGGCCGCTTCGACTTGCCGAGTCCTCATATTAACGGAAGAAGTCGCGGATACCCTCGGAGAGGAGCTTTCGGAATGGCAACTCTCCGGCAAGTATCCCTTGGTTGTTGAAATACCGGGCCTCATGGGCAAACTCGCGGGGCGCAAAACCCTCGTGGAAGCCATACGGGACGCCATCGGCGTCCGGGTCTAGCGAAGGATCGAGGGAAAACTCCCTATGGAAGAACTGAAATCGACGGAAGCCTTGGATCGGGAGATCCTCGAGGATGCCAGGAAAAAGGCGGAGCGCCTGCTCCGAAACGCGGACCAGGCGGCCGAGGCCGCTTCGCTCGCTTGGGAAAAGAAAACCGAATCCGACATCGCCGAGCTCGAGCGGAAACACGCCGCGCGCGTGGCCGAAAAGCGCAAGGAAACCTTGGCGCGGCTTCCCCTGGATAAGCGGCGCGAACGCGCCCGGAGAGCCGAGCTCCTGTTGCGGAGCGCGATGTCGTCGTACCTCGCTTCCCTACCGCGGCCGCGGCTCCTCTCCCTGGTCCGGAGGGACCTCGCGGCTCGGATCGGCGAGCTCGGAACCGAGGGCCTCGTCGTTACCGCCGCGGCCTTCGCGGACGGCGAGGCCGAAGGTTTGCTCGCCGAGGTCCTGGGCGCGCGCTCGTGGAGTTTGACTGAAGTTCCCCGCGCTCGTCCATCTGATGGGTTGGGCGCGGACCTGCCCTCCCTCGTGGTGGAGGACGGCGATGTCCGCGTACGGGTGAGCGTGGCGGCCGCGGCGGAGGAACTGCTCCGCGAGAAGAGGGCCGAGCTCGCTACGGCCCTCCTGGGAGAGGAGGCCGCGAATGATTGAAGGCAGGGTTTCCCGCGTATCGGGACCCATCGTCCGCGCCACGGGCCTCGCCTCCGCGGGCCTGTACGACGTCGTCGAAGTCGGCGAGGATAAGCTCATCGGCGAGATCGTCCGCCTGGAAGGCGAGGACGCCATCGTCCAGGTATACGAAGACGACACTGGACTCAAGGTCGGGGCTTCGGCCCATTCCACGGGGCGCCCGCTTTCCGTCCTCCTCGGGCCCGGCCTCATCGGCACCATCTACGACGGTATCCAGCGCCCGCTCGAAGCCCTCTTCAAGGCGACCGGGGCATTCCTGGAGCCCGGTATCCGCGGCGAGCCGCTAGACCTCGCACGGAAGTGGCGCTTCGAGCCGTCCGCCGCGATCGCCGACGCCCTCGCGCGGGGCGAGAAGGTGCGCGCGACGCCGGGCCTCGTCCTCGGCGAAGTGCGGGAAAGCGAACTCGTCGCCTGTAAGATCATGGTGCCGCCCGGCGTCCGCGGCGAGTCGATAGTACGCCTCGCGGGCTCGGGGGAGTACCGCGTAGAGGAGACGGCCGCGTGGACCGACGCGCGAGCGGAGATACCCTTCGCGCAGTGGTGGCCCGTACGCGTACCGCGGCCCTTCGCCAAGAAGCTTTCTCCCGAAGAGCCGCTCATCACCGGGCAGCGCGTCATCGACGTGTTTTTCCCGCTTTCCAAGGGCGGGGCCGCCGCGATTCCCGGCGGCTTCGGTACCGGCAAGACGATGACCCAGCACGCAGTCGCAAAATGGTGCGACGCGGAGGTCATCGTGTACATCGGGTGCGGCGAGCGCGGCAACGAGATGACGGACGTGCTCACCGAATTCCCCGAACTCGTCGATCCGCGCACGGGGCGGTCCCTCATGGAGCGGACCATCCTCATCGCCAATACCTCCAACATGCCGGTGGCGGCCCGGGAGGTTTCGATCTATACGGGCGTGACCATGGCGGAGTTCTACCGCGACATGGGCTACCACGTCGCCATCATGGCCGATTCCACGAGCCGCTGGGCGGAAGCCTTACGCGAGCTCTCCGGCCGCATGGAGGAAATGCCCGCGGAGGAAGGCTTCCCGGCCTACCTCCCGACGCGCCTGGCCGAGTTCTACGAACGGGCCGGACGCGTGGATACGCTTTCTGGCGAGGTCGGATCGGTGACCATCATCGGCGCCGTCTCGCCGCCGGGAGGCGACTTCTCGGAACCGGTAACCCAGCACACCAAGCGCTTTATCCGCTGTTTCTGGGCCCTCGACCGCGACCTCGCGAACGCGCGCCATTATCCGGCGGTGAGTTGGATCGACAGCTATTCGGAGTACGCCGAGGAAGTGCGCGGCTGGTGGGATCGCGTGAACCCCGCCTGGCCGCGCGCGCGCCGGGCGGCCCTGGACCTGTTGAAACGGGAACAGCGGCTCGCCGAAATCGTCCGCCTCATCGGGCCCGACGCGCTGCCCGACGACCAACGGCTCATCCTGCTGACCGCGGACCTCATCAAGAACGGCTTCCTCCAACAGAATTCGTTCGACGAGGTGGATATGTACTGCGCGCCGGCCAAGCAAGTGCGTCTCCTGGAACTACTCATGGACTTCCATGTCCGCGCCGCTTCCTGCATCAAGCTCGGCGCACCCCTCCTAAAGATTACCGCTTTGCCGCTCAGGGAACGCCTCGCGCGGCTCAAGAGCGAGGTGAAGAACGATGACGACCGCGCCCTCTCGGATTTCGAGCGCGATATGAAAGCGGCGCTGGACGAACTCGAACGGAGCTACCGCGCGAAGGAGGCCCAATGAGGGGCGTCGAATATCGCGGGCTCACCCGCATAGAGGGCCCGGTCGTCGTGACCGAGCGCAGCCGGAACGTCGGTTTCGGCGAAACCGTGGCCGTGTACGGCCGCGACGGGGAACGGCGGCTCGGCCGAGTCGTCGACCTCGCGGATAAATGGGCCGCGGTCCAGATATTCGGTTCGAGCTCGGGCCTCTCCGCCGACGATTCCCGCGTGGAATTCCTCGGGCGTCCCATGGAGCTCCGCGTGGGCGAGGGGCTCCTCGGCCGCGTATTCGACGGGCTCGGCCGGCCGGCCGACGGGTTCGGCGAGATATTCTCGTCCGACCGCAGGGACGTGAACGGGCTTCCGATCAATCCCTACGCGCGGACGTATCCGCGCGATTTCATCCAGACCGGCGTGTCCGCCATCGACGGCATGAACACGCTCATCCGCGGCCAGAAACTGCCGATTTTCTCGGGAAACGGCCTGGCGCACAACCGGCTCGCGGCCCAGATCGTCCGCCAAGCGCGTATCCGGAGCGTCGCCGGCGGAGAAGCGGAAGAGCCTTTCGTGGTTATTTTCTGCGCGATGGGCGTCAAGTACGACGTAGCCCGTTTCTTCCTTGACGGATTCGAGAAATCGGGAGTCCTTTCGGACGTCGTCGTGTTCCTTTCGCTCGCGGACGCGCCGTCCATCGAGCGCCTCATCGCGCCGCGATGCGCTCTCACCGCGGCCGAGTACCTGGCCTACGACCGGAACATGCACGTGCTCGTCATCATGACCGACATGACGAACTATTGCGAGGCCTTGCGCGAAGTCTCCTCCATCCGCGGCGAAGTCCCGAGCCGAAAAGGTTACCCGGGGTACCTGTATTCCGACCTCGCGTCCCTTTACGAGCGGGCGGGCAAGATCGAAGGCTCTACCGGTTCCATCACCCAAATCCCTATCCTTACCATGCCGAACGACGATATCAGCCATCCTATTCCCGACCTTACCGGCTACATCACCGAAGGCCAGATCGTGCTGGACCGCGAACTCGCTCAGCGGGGCGTCTATCCGCCGGTGGCCGGCTTGCCGAGCCTGTCGCGCCTCATGAAGGACGGCATAGGCCCGGGCATGACCCGCGAGGACCACAAGGACGTCTCCAGCCAACTGTTCGCCGCGTATTCCCGGGTAAAGTCGGTGCGCAACCTCGCGGCCATAATCGGCGAAGAAGAGCTCTCCGCCGCCGACAAGCGCTACCTCGTCTTCGGCGAACGGTTCGAACAGGACTACCTTACTCAGGACGAGATGGACGATCGATCGATCGAACGGACCCTGGACCTCGGTTGGAAGACGCTCTCCGTGCTGCCGCGCGACGAACTCTTGCGCGTGCGTAAGGAATACCTCGAAAAGTACCTGGACCCTATCCTTGCCGCTTCGGCGCTTTCGGACGAGTCGGACCTGGACGACGAGGACCCGGATAGTGCGCACGTCCGCGCGGCCGGACGGACGGGAAGATAAGCCATGGCCCATGACGCGGTAGCGCCCACCAAGAGCAATCTCCTCCGCGTGAAGGAGCGGCTCGCGACAGCCGAGGAGGGGTACGACCTCCTTGAGCAGAAGCGCGAGATCCTCGTTATGGAACTCATGCACACCTTGGAACGGGTGAAGATATTGGAGCGCGATCTGGGCGCC
>JAEWSV010000427.1 GCA_023398155.1 Spirochaetota bacterium | reverse complement strand
GGCTCTGCCTGGGTAGTTGTTTTGCGGCCGGGCCCCTGCGCTGCGACCGTACAAGCGCGCGTTTCTTGGGTAGTCCGCTTAAGGCGTCCCCCCTACTTGAGCTCCTCGTCGAAGCACACCGCCACCTTCCCGCAGGCGCCGGAAGCCATGAGGCGGTAGGCCTCGTCGGCCTTGTCGAGCGGGAAGCGGTGGGTAACCAGGACTTCGGGGTGGAGGTTCCAGCGGACGAGGCGTTCCACGAGGTCCTCCATGCGCCAGAGGGAGGTGACCCAGGATCCGTAGATGGTCTTCTGGTCGTGGATGATGTCCGGGCTCGGGTTGAAGGTGACGGTGCCGCCCTCCCCGACCATGGCGATCTTGCCCCATTGCCGCGTAGCGCGGATGGCGAGGGCGCGGCCGTCGGCGTGCGCCGAACAGTCGATGGCGCGCTCGAAACCGCGGCCGCCCGAGAGCTCCTTGAGCTTGGCGGCGGCGTCCGGACCGGGGGCGATGACGTGGTCAGCGAGTCCCAGTTTCTTGGCGATTTCGATGCGCTCTTTCTGCACTTCCACGCCCACGAGGAGGTTGGCGCCCATGGCCTTGGCGAGCATGAGGGTGGCGAGGCCCACGGGGCCGAGGCCGACCACGAGTACGGCGTCGTTGCCGGAAATGCCGATCTTTTCCAACGCCTCGTAGACGGTGCCGAAGCCGCAGGCGACCTGGGCGCCGTCGGTGTAGGTGAGCGAGTCGGGCAGGAGCACGAGGTCCTTCTCGTCGCAGAGCATGTACGGAGCCATGCCGCCGTCCCGCTGCCAGCCGTAGGCGGCGCGGTGGGGGCTGGAGCAGGATATCTGGTAGCCCATGCGGCAGTCGTGGCAGACGCCGCAACCGGAGATGTGGTAGACGACGACGCGGTCGCCGACCTTGAAGCGCTTGAGGCCGGGCCCGGCCTCGACGACTTGGCCGCAGGGCTCGTGGCCCGCGATGACGCCCTGGTAGCCCTCGGGGCCCTTGCCCAGGTGCTCGCGGTAGATCGCGCGGATGTCCGAGCCGCAGATCGTGGAGCTCTTGGTCCGCACGAGGACCTGGCCGTGGCCGGGTTTCGGGATGTCGTATTCCTTGAACGCCACCGTGCTGTTTCCGGGGAGGATCGCTCCCTTCATCTTTCCTTCCATGGTTTCCTCCTTGATCCTTACTTCGTTATCGTTCCGTCCAGATCCCAGAGGTCTTCCCAGCCTTTGGCGCTTTCCCAGAGGAAGACCTGGCCCTTGATGAGGCGGCAGTTACGGTCGATCTTCGCGATCGCCGCGAGCTCCGCCTCGGTGAGGGGATCCTCCAAGACCGCCTTGAGATTGGATTCGATGTTGCGCGGCTTCACGGAGAAGGGGATGGGGATCTGGCCCCGGCCGACGGCCCACTTGAGGCAGACCGCCGCGGGATGGATTCCGCGATCCTGCGCGATCTTGACGATGACCGGGTCTTCCATGTCCACCGGGTCTTCCGCGGTGCGGTCGCGCTCGGGCCGGCCGGGAGACCCGAGCGGAGAGTAGCCGATCGGCACGAGGCCGCACTGCATCACGAAATCGAAGAGTTCCGGTTGTTGGAAGTGGGGATGGAGCTCCATCTCGTTGACCGCCGGTTTGATCCGCGCGTCGCGGAGGATCAGCTTGAGCTTCGGCACCGTGACGTTGGAGACGCCGATGTGGCGCACGAGGCCCCGATCCACGAGTTTCTCTAGCTCGCGCCAGGTAGCCATGAATTCCTCGTGGATGTACGGCCGGGCATCGGGACTGCGCGAGGTCACGTCGCACTTGGGCGGGTGGAAATTCGGAAAGGGCCAATGCACCAGGTAGAGGTCGAGGTAATCCTGGCGGAGGTCGCGCAGGGATTTCTCGAACGAAGGCGCCACGTCTTTCGGCGCGTGCTTGTCGTTCCAGAGCTTGGAAGTGATCCAAAGCTCCTCGCGCTTTACGGCCGGATAGCCCGCGCGCCCTGCAAGGGCGTCGGCGAGGGCACGGCCGATCTCGGCTTCGTTGCCGTAGACCGAAGCGCAGTCGATGTGCCGGTAGCCGATGCCGATCGCGTAGCGCACCGCGTCCGCGACCTCTTCGGCGCCGACCGAGTCGGAACCGAAGGTGCCGAGGCCGATCGGCGGGATTATTGCCCCGGAGGCGGTCTTGAAGACGCGCGGCCGGATAACAGAGCTCGATCCGTTCATCATGAAGCGTTTCCTCCGATGACGATCCTAGACCCGCGCGTTAACCGCCGCTATACTCAAAATGCGCACTCTATATCTCGTTTTGCGCAGAGGCCGGCGCAGAGGCCGGCGCAGAGGCCTGCACAGAGGCCGGTAACAGCCGCCAAGCAATATGATTGACTGAGTCAAATACATTGCGATATCTTCTTGACGAATCCACAGCGGATTCGGAGCGAAAACGTATGATCGAAGGTCCTGAAACGAGCGCCGCCATTAAATCGATACGGCACTTCAACCGCTACTACACCAACCGCCTCGCTCTCCTGTCCCGCTATCGCTTCGATACCGCCTTCACCCTGGCGGAGGCCCGCGTCATCCTGGAGATAGCGCGCCGAGGCATCCACACGCAGAGCGGACTAAACGCGGAGCTCAAGCTGGACTCGGGCTACCTGAGCCGCATCGTAAGGAAGCTCTCAGGCCAGGGGCTCGTCGCGGCTGCCAAAGGAGAGGGCGACGGCCGCTTTCTCCTGCTGGAGCTCACGGAGGAAGGACGGCGAGCCGCTCTGGAGATCGAC
>JAEWSV010000321.1 GCA_023398155.1 Spirochaetota bacterium | reverse complement strand
ATGTTTCCCGAAGCCGGCTGGCGACGGCTTCCCGAATACCCCGATCTATATCCGTACTTCGACAGCATCTTCGAATTCAAGAAGTGGACGGAGCTGATCGCGCCTTCCGATCCGATGTTGCAAGCCGTGGTGCTCATGCACATCCTTGAAGAACTTTTCTACGGCCTCCGCCTCGTTTCCTTCGGTACCATCGTCGGGCCGAACGGTGAGACGGAGAGGGTGGACGACGGCATGAATCGCATCATCAACGGATGGCACTACTTCATAGAATCGGTATTGGGCAAGGAATACCTACCCCGCCTCAACGACTATTGCCGCGTCATAGACGGTTCGACCGAGACGGGTACGTATGCCTATTCCCGCCGCACGTTGACGGAACTCCTCTGGATCAAACGCCTCAATTTTTTCCCGTACCTCCATTTCGATTACATGATGTCGACTCCCCCGATCCGAAGATCGGATGACAAGCCGTTTTACGTCGCTGTCCGCGATTTGCGGCGGCTCTTGACGGGAGTCGCGGCCGGGATAGAAGCCGGAGTGAAAATCGGCGGGGCGGCCAAGGGGGCGCCGTGCGACGGAATCGACAACCCCTGGGATCCGTATCTTTTCCAGATCCCGAATCCGCTTTCCAAGCGATTGGACGCATTGCTGAGCAGCAAACCGCCGAGGCGAAAGAATAACGCTGCCCTGATTTTCTATACGCTTTCCGCCGCGACGGTGCTGGATTCCCTCATCAACGACAAAGATAGCTGGGCGTACCGAAACGGCGCGGTGAAGCTCTACCGGAGCGTGGAAGGCGAGGGCGCGAAGCCGCAATTCGGAGTCCATATGAAGATCGATGCCGACGCGATCTTCAAGCGGGTATTGAAAGAAAAAGAAGGAACGGCTACTTCCGGTACTTCAGGGTGAGTCCGGCCAGGAAGTGGCGGAGGAATTGATCGCCGCACGGCCGGTAGTTGGGGTGGCCCGGCTTTCGGAATAGCGCGGACATTTCGGATTTGGAGACTTCCACCTTCGCGAGCCGCATGGTCTCAATCAAGTCCTCGTCCTTGAGTTCCAAGGCTATGCGGAGCGCTTTGAGGATGGCGTTGTTATTGAGGACCGCCTTCTTACCTTTCGGCGCGGCGTCCGGCGCGTCGGCCCGCTTGCCGCGCCTGCTCGCGATGAGGCCGTCCAAGAAGAGGATCGCGATATCGTCGGGGCACTCGTCGAAGCCGGCCTCGTCCTCTTTCTTGAACAGCGCCGTCAGCTGCGGCGGGGTGATCTCATACCCGGCCAGCCCGAAGAGCTGCACGACTTCGCGGTCGCTGATGTCCAGGGCGTAACGGATGCGCCTCAGTTTATCGTTGTTGGTCATCGGTCCTACTTCTGCCGCCCCGTGGCGAGTTTCTCCTGGAAACGATCGAGCGCTTTCCCGGTCAGCGCTCCCGCCTCCGTCCCTCCGGCAAGCCTTCGCTTGAGCTCGGTGAATTCTTCGGCTGAGAACGAGACTCCGCCGAGGGTATGGCGTTCGAAGGATTCGCAGCAGCGAGGCGCCACCTTCCGGGCGATCTCCATCAGGACTTCCGCATAGACGCGGATCTCTTTCTGGGCATGGGCGTCCAGGCGTAATTCCAGGAAGTGGAAAAGATTGTGCAGATCGATCTGCCAATACCACTCCGTATAGAGGGCCAGGGGCAGATTTACGCGCGCCAGTTCCCGCGCGACGCCCGCATCAACGAGCTTCGCGTAGTCGGCGTAGGACGCTTTCTGGCCAGCGGCGAGCGAGGCCCGGACGGCTTCAGCCGCTTCGGCGGCCAATGGTTCCGAAGAGCGACCCTGCTTGTTGTCGGCGCTCTGGGCCGCGACGTCTTCTGCCGCCGGCACGTAAAAATCGTCCTTCATGACCGAGTAGCGGCCGGAAATTTCGTTGAGCCGCGCGGTCCGATGGCGGATCCACTGCCGGGCGACGAAGATCGGCAATTTTACGTGGAAGGTGAGGATGACTTGTTCGAAGGGCGAGGTGTGGCGGTTCCGGAGAAGATAATCGATGAGTCCCGCATCCTCGCAGTACGTTTTGGTTCCGGCGCCGTAGGACACGCGCGCCGCCTGGACGACGCGATCGTCCCCTCCGAGGTAGTCCACCAGACGAACGAAGCCCTTGTCGAGGACCGGAATTTCTTTGTCGAGGATCGCCTCGGCTTCGGGTACGATGCAATGGGCCATGGCGCGCGCCTCCGGAATCCAGGTTGCCCTATCCTAGCCCGGCAGGGCTCCGACGGGCAAGGCCGAAGGAGCGCTAATCGGGGAAACCGGGGAAATCGCCTGAGAAATCCCCCATCGTCTCTTTACCTGAACCCGGACCGTGACAGTCGGACCCGTACGTGAAGAAGAATCCGCGGCCCTTGGCCTCGCGTCCGACGAGGCGGTTGAGTTCCGCCGATCCTCGGTTCCGGTACCAGTAGAGTTCGACGCCGACGACACCGATGGAGCGGAAATAGTCTAATAGGTCGGCGAGGCGCGCACGATTCCGTTTGACCTTCTCCGCGTCGTCGCCGAACTCGTGGCCGATGTGGGGAATCACGACGAAGCCCCCGTCGGCTTTTACGAGCCGGACGACCTCCGCGCAGGACGGCTTATCCCGCCCCCCGTCCGCGAGGAGCTTCGAATCGAAGTACGCCTTCTTGAAGGACTTGTAATCGACGTTCGCGGATACCGCTCCGGCGTCGCGCAGGTAAAGATAAATGTCCACCTTGTTGAAGGAAAGGCTTTCGGCCTCTAGCTCCATCCGCTTTTCCCGTTTGCGATTCAAGAGTTCCGTGAAGGAGAGGCGAGCCGAAGGGAAAAGCCGGCCGGCACGGGCGATCGCCTCTT
>JAEWSV010000230.1 GCA_023398155.1 Spirochaetota bacterium | reverse complement strand
GGCCGCCCTCTACCTGGCGACCGCGCCCAAATCGAACACCGCGCTCTCCTTCTTCGACGCCCTCGCCGAGGTGGAGAAGGAGGACAAGGAAGTTCCGAACCACCTGCGGGACGCGTCCCGCGACGCCGAAGGCTTCGGCCACGGGGACGGCTACGTCTACCCCCACGCGTTCCGCGACCATTGGGCCGCGCAGCGCTACCTCCCCAAAGCCCTCGCCGGCCGTACGTTCTACCTCCCCTCCGTCGTGGGCTACGAAGGCCGAATCAGGGAAGAAGTTCTCCGAAAACGGGAACTCCAGGCGGCCGTCGTGCTCGGAGAAAAGGAGGAAGACGGAGAGCTGCTCACCTGGTCGGCTTCTTCCAAGGGCCGCGAGGGTTGGATGAGGCGGCTCGAGTCGGGCCGGAGCGCGGCCCTCCTCGCCGACCGCGACGCCGTCATCGAGCGCGCCCGCATCCAGCGGCACCACCGCGTCCTCATCGCCGCGGCGGACGACGGGCTCCTCCTCTGGGAGGCGGCCCGCCGTGCGCCCGAAGGCCTCGCGGCCGGCGTGGTCCGCGACGCGGACGCCGCCGACGCCCTGCTCCGTTACGCCTCTACGCTGGACGAGCTGGAGCGCCCCCTGGTTGCCGCGGCCCGTTCGCCGCTTCCCCCGAGCGGAGCGGAGGCCGAACGCCTCTTCGGCACGCCGGTCTTCGACCTCATCCTCGCGCGCGAACCTTGGAAGCGCCTCTTCGGCGCGGCGTCCCCCGACGAAGCCTTCCGCGACTTCGCCGAGGCCGCCCGCCGCCTCCTCGCGAACGGCGGAGCCGTCGTCGTCCTCCAATCCCCTCCCCGCCTCGGCCAGCGCGTCTCCGACGTCCTGGAGCGCGAGTGCGGCGCCGACGCGCAACTCGCCGCGGACCTCCGGGCCGCGGAGGAGCGCTTCTTTACGGGGGCCGCAACCGCGGACGGCGCATCCTCTGGCCACGGAAAGGCGGGCGGAGAGCCGGCTCCGTGGACCTGGGAGCCGGCCGCGGTGGAGCGGGTCTTCACCGCCGCGGGATTCCAGACCATGGTCGCGACGAGGGAAGAGAACGAGGATCGCCTCATTTCCGGCCGGGAAATCGCGGCATGGTTCGATCCCGGGAAATCGAGCTGGGGCGAAGCCGCGTCCGCGGCCCTCGGAGAAGCGGCATTCGCGCGTTGCCGCGAACTCCTGTCTTCCCGGGCGGAGCGTGGGCCCATCAGCTGGAGATGGACGGCGATCCTCGTCGAAGCCCGCGTTCCCCATCCCGCCCCGGGCGCGCCATGAGACTGCGCGGCAAGTTCTTCGGCATCTACGCCCTCGTCTTCTGCAGTACGCTCTCCATCGTCGCGATCTCCGTCGCCACCCTGTACCGCCTGGAGCGCATCCGGGATACCATGGATCGAGGGAACGCCCTCCTGGGGCAATCGCGCATAGTCCGGAGCCTCACCAAGGACATCATGGTGAGCGCCTTCGCGCCGGAAACGTACGGCAGCCTCAAGGACGTCCTTTACTTCGATCCGTACCCCGCGGCGATCCGGAAATGGAAGGAGGCCGTGGACCAGTTCCAGGTCATGTTCCAGCGCTTCATGGAAGACCCGCCGCTCCGCGGCCTCGTCCGGCGCGGGGTTCTCGTGGAGGAACACGATACGGCCTGGATCATGAGCCGTAAGGCCTTCACGCGGCTCGGCGGCCTCATATCGCGGGTGCAGGCGCTTTCCGACGCGGGCATCCTCGGGCGGGAGGACCTCTACGCGCGTATCCAAGGGTCGAGCGATCCCGAGCTCATCGCCCTCTTCGACGAGACGCGGCAAACCTCGTATTACCTCGCCAACAGCTTCGAAAGCTACCTCAATTACTTCATGGTCAGCCTGGAGCGCGAGGCCGCCGCGGTCCGAGAATACCAGCTGCGGTCCTTCGTCCTCGTGGGCGTCGGCACGGCCATCCTCGCGACTCTCGTTTCCCTTATCTTTTCCGCGCGCATCGTCCGCCGCCTCATGACCGTAGGCGAAGCGGTGGAACGGGTTTCCGCCGGCGACTTTTCCACGCCGCTCGATTTCCGTACCCGGGACGAGTTCGAGGACCTGGCGCGCGGTTTCAACCTGTACATGAACGCTCTGAAGGGTAACCTCGGCGCCATGGTCGCCCTGTCACGGGACGCCGCTGAATCCGCCCTCGCCGAAGAACGTCGGGGATTACCGGAGGAAGGGAGCGCGCCGAGCGCGTCCCAGGACCGGGTACTCCGCGCCATCGTCGTCGCGGCCCTCCGCGATATGGACGCCTCCGGCGCCGCGGTAATCATCCATGGGCCGCGCGGCCCGGAGGCGCGCGTCGCGAGCGGGAAAACGCCCTTCGCCGGAACGGGATCGCCGCTCCTCGCCGCGCTCGCGGCACTGGAGCAAAACGGGGCTCCCTGCGTCGTGAGCGACGGCAGGACCTCCGACGGGGCGAGCGTCCTGGCCGGGCCGCTCGGCGTCGGCAGCCGGCGTTTCGGCGTGCTCGCCATGTCGAGCGGGGACCGCAGTTTCAACGACCTCGATCTCATCAGGTTCACGAATTACGTCGAATTCGCGAGCCTCGTCGCCGATAACGCTGCTAAGTACGCGGAACTATTGGAGCTCCGGAGCGCGGAGTACCAGGCCCTCCAATCCCAAGTCCGGCCCCACTTCCTCTACAACGTGCTCGGGAGCTTCGCCGCCCTGAACCGCATGAAGGAGCACGCAGCGCTGGAGAACGCGATCATCGCGCTCAAGGAGCTCCTCCGCTATTCGGTGGACCACGGGGCCGAGACGACGGTAGCCGAGGAATTGGACTTCATCGAACGGTATTGCGAGCTCCAGAAGATGCGTTTCCAGGACCGGCTCTCGTGGCGGATCGAACGCGAGGAGGCCGCGCTCGTCAGGCGCATCCCGAAGCTCGTGCTCCAGCCGCTCGTTGAGAACGCGATCATCCACGGGATCGAACCCTCTGGAGAGCGGGGAACCATCGTCATCGCCGCGAGCCTCCGCGGCCGTATCCTCGTGCTTTCGGTCGAGGACGACGGCGGCGGATTCGTTTCGGCCTCCACGGCGAAGGGCGTGGGTATAACGAACGTGGAGCGCAGGCTCGCCCTCGCCTTCCCCGGGGCGGTATTGACGCTGGAATCCTCTCCCGGCCGGGGTACGCGGGCCCGCATCGAGATACCGGAGGACGACGCGTGCGCCTCCTGATAGCCGACGACGAGCGCCTCGTCCGTTACCATATCCGCTGCCTCGTCGAGGAAGAGGACCCTTCCATTACCGTGCTCGAAGCGGAGAACGGGAAAGAACTCGTGGACCTCGTCGCCTCGGGGCGGACCGACGCGGCCCTCGTCGATATACGGATGCCGAAATTGGACGGCTTGCAAGCCTTGCGGGAGCTGACGGGAAAGGCTCGGCAGATTCCCTGGGCGGTACTGAGCTCCCATTCGGAATTCGAGTACGCCCAGCGGGCCCTCGAACTCGGCGCCCTCGCCTATACCCTCAAACCACCTTCGGCGGAGGAAATCGGCGCCCTCGTCGGAAAATTGCGCGCGGCCTTCGAACGTTCGCTCGAAAGCCGAGCCCACGCCTTCGAGCGCGAGTGGGCTCGACTCGCCTACGAGGGAGGGGCCGCGCTCCCTTCCGCGGCGGAGGGCAGCCTCTTCGGCGCAGCGCTCCTCATTTCGGACGGCGCCTGCACGGAAGCGGCGTCGCGCGCCCGATTAACGGCCGTCACGAGGATCGTGATGGAACGCGCCCGGCGCCATGCGGAGGAGGGCCTGCTCGCGGCCGTCCTATCGCGGCCGGAATTGCCGGCCTTGGAAATCGCCTGCTGCGCCGAAAGCGCGTGCGGGGAACCGGATGCCGACGCCATGCGCCGCTTCTGGAACGAAATCGCGAGCGCCGCCGCGGCCGAGCCGAGCGGCTACGACCGGGACGACGCTATCCGCCCGTCCCCCGCTACGGGAGAAGACGGGCCCGCATCCCGGTCGGTCAGGGTCTTCCTCGCGGTGACCGAAAGCGCCGAAGACCCGACCGAGGCGCGCGGCGGCCTGGATTCGGCCCTCGCCGTCCTGGAGCGCCGCGCCTTGCTTCCCGCGGGCGCGCATCCGGTCCATGCCGCGCAGCAGCTTTTGGTCAGCTTCGGCGCCGCCGACCAAGAAGCCGCTGCGGCCGTATCCCGGGCCTTGACCGCGGCCGCGACGCGGAACCGCGCAGCGCTCAGGGAAGCCGCGGCCGCGTACGCCGCGGCCGTGAAGGCGGGCATCACGGAGCGCGCCTTGGAGGCGATCGACCATTTCCTCGGCCGAACGCTCCCCGATGCGGCGGGAACGGACGATCCCATCGCGGCTTGCGCAAAGGCGCTGGAAGACCAGGAAGGCTCGGCCGAGGGCAGGCGGGCTGAAGGCGACACCATCACCGCCGTGGAAGAATTCGTGCGGCGCCGTTTCGCGGAGGGCCTTTCCCTCGCGGAAACGGCGCGCATCTTCGGCCTGACCCCGAACTATCTGTCCGCCCTCTTCCACCGAAGGGTCGGCATGACCTTCGTAGAATACGCCACGGAGCTTAGGCTCTCCCGTGCCAGGGAGCTCTTGCGCGCGGGAAAATCGGTGAAGGAAGCGGCCTGGGCGGTCGGGTATGGGAGCGAGCGCCATTTCGCGCGGCTATACCGCGACCGTTTCGGCGGGCCGCCGGGGGACGAAAAGCGTCCGAAGACGCCGCCGCAGGATTGATGCCGCCGATTCGGCGAGAAAATCGTAGAATCGCTGCACATACTGCGTAGATGCGCGTCGTTCCCGGTTCCTGAAAACGCCCCCATACTGCAATCATGCGGCACGGTTTGTGGCCGCGAAGTCACGAAAAGGGGGATTCCCGTATGAAGAGATCGATTAAAGTCGCCATCGCAG
>JAEWSV010000137.1 GCA_023398155.1 Spirochaetota bacterium | reverse complement strand
GCTCCTGCGACTGCTGACGCATTTCAGCGGGAGAATCGCCCGGAGCGTTCGTTGAGCCGCCCCGGTCCTCCTCGATCAACTCTTCGAAGGGATCGCGGACGGGCCGCTCCCCGTAGAGCTCGAGTTCTTCTTCGCCCAGAGGAAGTTCGGTCTCGATATACTCTTCCTCGATATCCTCGATGCTCTCCACGAATAGCGTCTCGCTCTCCTCGTCAACCGGTGCGGCAGCCTCGATGGCGGCGGCGAGCAGGGGATTCTCCCCGTCTTCGGAGCTCTCTTCATCCGCGGTAGAACTCTCCTTGAGGAGTTTGAGATTACGTTCCCACATCTCCCGCATGGAGGCCGAATACGCCCGGACGGCTTTCTCGTAGAATTCGAGGGACTCGTTCAGGCCGGTCAAGTCGTCGGTCGTGGCGCGACCGCCTTGGAGATTCACGAGGCGATCGGCCGCGCGCACGGCCTTCTCGGTTTCGCCCGCCTCGCGATGGAGCTCGGCGACGGCGGCGATGGCCTCTGCGTCGTTCGGGTCGGCCCGCGTCAGCTCCTCGAATACCTGGACGGCGTGGGCGCGGTTGCCCATCTCCGCGTAAAGGCGCCCGAGCAAGAGCTTGGCGTTCCGGTCTTCCGGCTTCCGGGCGAGATAGGCGAGGAGACGTTCCTCGGCCGCCGCGTATTCCTTTCTCCTGAAATGGAGGTCGGCGAGGTCGAGCTGGAACGCGTAATTGCCCGGATCGATCGAAAGGATCCGCTCGAAGGTGGCCTGGGCCCCCGCGTCCTCGCCGAGGGCTCGCTGCGCGGCCCCCTGGGTCCGGAGCGCGTTGATGTTCTCCGGCTCCCAATCCAACGCAGCGCGGGCTTGTTCGAGGGCTTCCGGATAGCGTTCCAGCTTGAGATAGAGCGAGGCGAGCCGCGCGCGCGCCTCGGCGCTGGAGGGCGCGAGCTTCACGAGCTTCTCCAGCTCGATGAGCGCGTCGGCGAAGTCGCCGGTAGTTTCCAGGAGGCGTTCCAGGTTGACGACCGCCTTCACGTAGCCGGGGTCGGACTCCAGCGCCTGCCGGTAATAGCGCATCGCGTCTTCGTTGCGGCCCTGGTCGGCGAGGACCACGCCCATGTTGTTGCGGGCTTCGGCGTTGAAGGGGTCGATGGCGAGGATGCGGGAGAAGACGTCCATAGCCTCGCCGTGCCGGCCGCGTTTGAAGAAGATGATGCCGTAATTGTTCATCGCCTCGAGCCAACCGGGCCGGCTCTTGATCGCGGCCTCGTACTCGCGGCCGGCGTCCTCCAGCCGCCCTACGGCCTCGAGCGCGATGCCGTAATTGAAGTGGAGCGTCGGATTGTTGCGGTCCAGGGCTAGTCCCTTGCGGAAAACTTGGAAGGCCTTGTCCCACTCGCCCAGTTTATCGTGCATGGTGCCCAGGTTGTTGTATGCGGGCACGTAGGAGGGATCCAGGGTGACGACCTTCGCGTACGCGAGGGAGGCGGACTTGAGGTCCCCGAGCTGCTTGTAGACGTTTCCCAGGTTGTAATGGAATTCGGCCCGCAGGGGTTCCGCCTGTATGGCCTTCCGCAGCGCATCCAAGGCGTCCTCGAAGCGTTGCTGCTTGCGGTATACAACCGCCAGGTTATTGAGAGCCTCGGCGTCGGCGGGATCATGGGCTACGAGGGTGAGGAATTCGTCCGCGGCTTCGTCGCTCCGGTTCGCCCGCGCGAGTACGGCGCCGAGGAGCAGGCGCGAATTACGGTCGTCCGGCGTATGGGCCAAATAGGATTTGAGGAGGCGCTCGGCGGCTTCGTTATCGCCGACGCGCGCGGCGCCGCGGGCGCGTTCCAGGATGTCGTTCACGTCGATCGGGCTCATCGTACCGTCCTTGCGGGCCGCGCGGACACCTCGCGGGAAAACTCGCCGATATGACGGGGAGAAGCGCGGTCATAGGCGGCTATGCAAAAATAGTATAACGTACCGTTCCTCAGTCCGTCGACGAGAATGGAAGTCCGATTCCCGATATCGAGGGGCGATGGACCGTCCGTCGCGTCCTCGCCGAAGTACTCCCCGGCGGCCGTACCGTAGTAGAGGAGATATCCTCCGAGATCCGGATCGGGGCTGGCCCGCCATTTGAGTTCCACGGAACCGTCGGCGGCCTGGGCGATCACCAGGGACGGCGGAGGCGGCGGATCGTCGCGCTCGTATACCACCCGGACCTCGTCCAGGTACGGGGCCCGTTCGCCGTCGCCGCTCGGATAGAAATCCACCGCGAGCTGCACCCAGCGGCCGCGTAGGCTCAGGCCGAGAGGCGCGCCGTTCGCGACCGGCGTCCAGCTCTCCTCCTCGTCTTTCCAGCCGTACGGCGAGTCGCCCGCGCGCAGGAAATAGCGTAGCTCCGCGCCGTCGCTTCCCGGGGCCCCTTTGGCCTCGATCCTCAGGACGCGCGCGTTGGTGGTGCCGAGGTCGAAGAACCGGGTCTCCGCCCTGCCGCCGGATGCGGGAAACCGGGCGGTCCGCGGTTTTTCCACGAATCGCCGGTAGAGGCGGAATTCGTCCATGAACCCCGAATACCCGGAGCCGAGCGAGAAATAACCGCCGGTGCCGATCACGGGGTTATAGACCTCGCCGCCTTCCCTCCCCGTGAAGGTCGCGTACGCGACCGCTTCGAGCCGACCGTCCACGAGGTATTCCATGAGGCCGGTACGGCCGTCGAAGCGTACGAGATGGTGGCTCCACGCGCGCGGCAGGATGGTGCCGTGCGGAGAAAGCGTCACGGAAACGCGCCGACCTTCGCCCGGAGCCGAGAAGAAATCGGCGAAGGTCCATTCCAACCGGTTCCGCGCGACGAGCGCGCGGATGCGCTGGAACACGCTTTCCCCGGACGGCGTCCTCCGGCTGGAAGTCCAGGCGAGTACCAGCTCTCCGCTCTCAAGATTGGCAGGATACAGCCAGAATTCGATACTGAAGTCGTCCACTCGTTCGCCCGGAGAGAAGAGCGCCGCGGCATGCGGCGTCGCCGTGATGCCCGAGAGGCCGTCGGAGACGGGCGCGGAGGTGAACAGGGCAGCGCCCGCGCCGAAGCGCGCGCTCCGCGGACCCGCGATCGAAACCGCGGCCGAGGCGGAGGTCTTCCAGCGGCCGGCCGCGTCCGCGAAATGAGCGCGTTCTTCATCGAAGGAGAGGGCGAGGTCCACGTCCTCCTCGTCGGTTCCGCGCGCGGATGACAGGGTCAGTGCGGGAAAACGCCGGACGCCCCCCATTTCCGTAACGTTGAAGAGCCGCGCCACGGACCCCCAACCCTCGGAGCCGCCGATAGCGAGTACGCGCTCTTCCGCGTGGAGCGCCGCGCAAGCGAAAATGGCTAGGGCGGCCAAGGCCGCCGACACTGTTTCCTTTCTCATGGATTCCCTATATCTTATCGGCAGCGCGACCCATGGAACACGACACGAATTCGAACCATTTCAACCGCCTCCGCGCCACGGCGAGAGAAGCGCCGTTGGAGCCCGGCGTTTACATCTGGCGCGACGCCGACGGCGAAATCATCTACGTAGGTAAGGCGCGCGTGCTCCGCAACCGCCTCAATTCGTACTTCTCGGGCGAAAAGGACGTAAAAACCCGCACGCTGCTCAAACGCGCCCGATCGATAGAAACGATCATCGTCAACAACGAGTACGAAGCCCTCCTGCTCGAAAACACGCTCATCAAGCAGCATACCCCCAAGTACAACATCAACCTCAAGGACGGCAAGAGCTACCCGGTGGTCCGGATCACGAACGAGGACTTCCCGAAGGTTTTCCGTACCCGCCGCATCGTGGAGGACGGCTCCCTCTACTACGGCCCCTTCCCGAACGTCCAAGCCGTGGACACGATGCTGGAGCTCATCGACAAGCTTTTCCCGCTCCGCAAGTGCCGCGTCCTCCGTAAGCGGACGGCGCCCTGCATGTACTACCATATCGGCCGCTGTTCCGCCCCCTGCGTCGGCAAGATCGCGAAGGAAGAGTACGGCCGGCACGTGGACCGCGTGAAGAAGCTGCTCTCCGGCGACACGGCCGGCCTCACGGCCGACCTCACCGAGGGCATGCAGGAGGCCGCCGCCGCGATGAAATTCGAGCGGGCGGCCCAACTCCGCGACGCGATCCGCGCAATCGGGGAACTCTCCGCCTCCAACGCGGTGGTGGACTTCGATCCGGACGCCCGCGATTACGTGGCCTGGGCGGAAGAAGGCGTTCTCGCGAGCTTCACCGTCTTCTCCATGCGCGGCGGCAAGATGACCGGCCGCGAGCTGTTCCGCGCCCGCACCGCGGCTTCCGAGACCGAGTCGCTGGAACAGTTCCTCACGACTTACTACGGCCCGGATCGCCTACCCCCTCCCCGCGTCTACCTCGCTGGCGGAGGAGGCGAACTGGAAGGGGTGCTCCGCTGGTTCAAGGATACCCTCGGCGCGGAGCCGGCCCTCCTCGCCGCCGACGAAAAGCGCCACGAGGCGGCGCTGGCCATGGCCTACCAGAACGCGAAAGAGGACCTGGCCAAGCGGCTCAAGGAACGCGGCGCCGGCCCCGCCTTGGAGGAGCTCGCCCGCGCGCTCGGCTTGAACGCGAAACCCGAACGGATCGAGGGCTTCGACATCGCCCAGCTGGACGGGAAGCATCCGGTCGCCTCGCTCATCTCCTTCAAGGACGGCGTGCCGGACAAGAAGAACTACCGCCATTACAAGCTGCGCACCGTGGAAGGCATCGTGGACGACTTCCAGGCGATGCGCGAAGCGGTCACGCGCCGCTATTCGAGGCTCCTCGCCGACGAGGGGGAGCTGCCGGATCTCATCATGATCGACGGCGGCATCGGCCAGGTGAACGCGGCCAAGGGAGTCCTCGACGCCCTCGGCGTGGATTGCGGCCTCGTGGGCCTCGCCAAGCGGGACGAGGAGCTCTGGCTTCCCGACGCGTCCGAGCCGATCCGGCTGCCCAAGACCTCCGAGGCCCTCAAGGTGCTCCAATACGTACGAGACGAGACGCACCGTTTCGCCACGGGCCTCAACCAGAAGCTCCGCTCCAAGGACCTCGCCCTGGAAGGCCTCCAGTCGGTGGAAGGGGTCGGCCCCGCGCGCGCCGCGGCCATCCTCAAGGCCTACGGGTCGCTGGAGGCCGTCGCCTCGGCGGAAAGCGGAGAGCTCGCGTCTCGCTGCAAGGTTTCGGAAAACGTCGCGAAGGCCGTCGGCGCGGCCGCGCGGCTCGCGCTCGCAGATCGGGCGGCCGAAGCCCTCAGGTTGAAATCGAGCGCGGGCTCGGCCACGCGGAAGGCCGCGGGGACGGCCAACCGCCGAGGCGCGGCGGGACTGGCCGCGGAACTCGCGGCCGAAGCCATGGAAGAGTACGGGAAAACGGCGGGAAAAGGGGCTCCTAGCCCGTCTTGAAGCAGCCGATCGCCGCGTCCATCTCCTGGATGGTGTTCCGGGTTCCTTCCGCGATCTGAGCGACGTGGGTGGCGCTCGCGGCGATCTCGCCGGTGCCCTTGGTCATCTCTTCCATTTGGACCGTGATTTCCATCGTCGTGTCCCGGAGCTGCGTGATCTCTTCCAGGACGGTGGCGTTGCCTTGGCTCATCTCGCCGGAACCGACCTTCACTTGGGACGTGATGTCGTTCATGGATCGGAGCGCCTCGAGGACCTGGGTGGAGCCTCCCTTCTGTTCCTCCATGGCAGCCCTGACTTCGCTCACCATGGCGTCGGTTTCCCCGATCTTCTCCGTGACCCGCTCGAAAGCCGCCTCTGAATCCTTGGAGGATGAGACGACCTCTTCTATGGCGGCCTGGACCTGGGCGAGCTCCTTTTTTATGGCGCCGGACTGCTTCGTCGAGGTTTCCGCAAGACGCCTGATCTCGTCGGCGACCACCGAGAAACCGAGCCCGGCATCGCCCGCGTGCGCGGCTTCGATCGCGGCGTTCATCGCGAGTAGGTTCGTCTGGGCCGCGATGGCCGCGATGACCTTGTTCGCTTCCAACAACGCCTGGGACCGTTCCGCGATCCTGTTGATCCGAT
>JAEWSV010000139.1 GCA_023398155.1 Spirochaetota bacterium | reverse complement strand
GCGGAGACCGACCTGCATCGGCCGCCGGACTTCGTGAAGCTCGCCGAAGCGTACGGCCTCTCCGGTTTCCGGGCTACGGACGACGCTTCCTTCTCCCGCGCCCTGGATGAGGCCTTGGCCGTCGTCGCGTCGGGCAAGGCCGCGGTCGTGGAAGCCGTCATCGACTCGGACGAGCAGGTGCTCCCGATGGTGCCGGGCGGCAAGGCCGTGGACGAGATGATTATTTAAATAGGGTCCCGAAAATTACGGGGGGCGTCATCATCCCGCCGCGGCTACCCGCTACAGGCACGCCCCCAGCCGCGAACCTCCTCGCGGCGCTCCGCGCCGCTCCGGGGTTTCGCGGCCCCCCAAAAGACGATCTCGCTCACGTCGATCGTTGACATGATTTGTCCCTTCTCCGCCACGATCGCATGCCGTTCTCAAGGATGTTAACCGATACTGCACGCCATCCGCGCATAGCTGAGCACCTCATAAGTGCATAGCTATGCGCCTGTCCAATACTTTCCTATTCTTGAGAGTGCGTACTAGACTTTAGGGCGTGTCACGCACTAAGCAGCTCCACGGTCGGGTATGTTCTCCTGCGATTCGAACCCCGACGACTCTCCCGACGATCCTCCTAGCGGCGGTACGCTCAACGTCGATACCGCCATCGCGTCCGTCGTGGACGGCCAATCCGCTACGATCCGGATATCCGCGAAGGACGCGGGCGGTTCGGCGGTATCGGTGAGCGCTTCGTCGGCGAAGAATATGGTTTCGTTATCCGGACCCGTCAAGTCGGGTGACCGCTACGAACTGACGGTTACCGGGAAAGGGGGCGTTTACGGCGACGATACCCTGACGATCACCTCGGACTCGGGCGAATCCAAGACGGTGACGGTCCGCGTCACCGATCCGCTCGCGCTCCACTGCGACGGTCTCCTGATACGCTTCGTCAACAACTTCGAATGGCTGACTGACGACCACGGCAGCGGGCAGAGCCCCGATATCACGGTCTTTACCCCCAAAGTTCCCGACGGTTATTCCTTCCTTGGCCACTATGTCGCGCAGGGGCACTATTATGACGGCGGAGCCGCCGCCACGGACAGCCCCACCTGGCGTACGCTGGCGGTGAAGGAGATCAACGGCAGCGGCGCCCTGGCCAAGCCGACGGGGTTCACTCAAATCTGGACATCTACCGGCTGGGATTGGGGTGATATCAGGGTGTATAAGCCCATTGCCCCGAACAACTACTATGCCATGGGATTCCTCGCGGTAAAGGCGGGCGATCCGGAACCTGATCCCGCCACCACGAACATCCGGTGCGTCCATAAGGACTATGTGGCCGAGGCGGCCGTCGGCGGAGAGATCTGGGCACAGAAAATTGTGTTTCCATTCACTCAGGTGTTTTTCGCGTTCATGGCCGCCCCAATCAACAATGCCGTGCTGAAGCAGGAAAACGAGCTGTTCCTGGAAACCGGCTGCCCCGTCGCCTGGCTTCCGGCGGTGCCCGGTACCTCCGTTCCGCAGGTGAGCGACGGCTTCGTCGTGATGAAGGTGAAAAGCCCGGTCATGCTCGACCGGAACGATACGACCTACGTTCCGAAGCTTACGAGCTTGAACGATACGCAGGGCGCGCGCTTTCCCGTCTACTATAAACGGACCGTCGCGGTCCCCTGGTACCTCGTCACGGACAATCTGGTTAGCGTCGTGAACAAGCTCGAATACACCCCCATATACCACATCGATCGCGACTCCTACTTCGTTCTCGGCGAATTCCGCCACAACCAGGGTTCGCTGAATTACACCTTGAAGCTTACCAATAAAACCGGAGTCACGAACACGACGACGAAAACCGAGTGGGAATCGAGGGGAATAGAGGTGAGCGGCTCGGTAGGTTTCAAATTCGCGAGCGCCAGCTTCAAGATCACGAGGGAACTCGGTTTCGCCACCACCGTGGGAACCTCGGAATTTACGGAAAAAGACGTCAGCGATACGCTGACGATCCCGCCCGGAAAGGCGGGCGGTCTATTCGAGAAATACAGCGATCTGCAGGTCGTCCGCAGGAACAACGTCAGCGGCGACTGGGAAGACAACGTGGCCGGAACGATGACGGTCGCGGAGAGCTACATCGTTCCGGACGAGTATCCGGACTAAAACGATCGCGGTCCCCGTTCGGGGACCGCGATCGCCGCGCGTCGCGCTTCCCTAGTCCTTAGGTTTCCCGAATCTTCGGGACGCCGCTCACTCCTTGATCGATCCCACGTTGAGGCCGACCACGAAGTACTTCTGGAGGAAGGGATACACCAGGAGTATCGGGACGGCCGCTACGATCGTGATGGCCGACCTGATGGAGAGCGGGCTCACGATGCTCGCGCCGAGGTTGGTGGCCATCCCGCTGGCGCCGATGTCGGCCGCGCTCTTGGACTGGTTCAAGGACGCCTGGAGCAGGGCCATGAGCTGGTACTGGAGCGTGAAAAGTTCGGGCTTGCTGGAGTTGTAGAGGACCGTGTCGAACCAGGCGTTCCACGCGCCGACCGCCACGAAGAGGGCCACCGTCGCCAATACCGGCTTGGAGAGCGGCAGGGCGAAGCGGAGGAAGATGCCGTACTCGCTCGTGCCGTCGATCCGCGCCGACTCGAATATGCTCTCGGGGATCGTCCGGATGAAGGTCCTGATCACGATGAAGTTGAAGGCGCCGATTAGGCTCGGGATGATGTAGACCCAAAACGAGTTGTTGAGGTGGAGTCCCCGGATCAGGAAGTAGTTGGGAAAGAGTCCGGCGTTCACGTACATGGAGAGGACCACGATGAGGGTGAGGGGCTTCCGGAGCACGAACTCGCGGCGCGCCAGGGCGTACGCGAGCATCGTCGTGAGGAAGAGGTTCAGGACGGTGGCCACGAACGACCGCGACACGGAGATGAAGAGGGCGCTCGGGATGTTGGCGGTGACCCAGACCGCCTTGTAGTTGGCCAGGGTCCAGGAACGCGGCCAGAGGTAGACGCCGCCGCGGATCGTGTCGGTAGCGTGGTTGAAGGACACCACCACGGTGTTCCAGAACGGATACAGGGTGATGAGGATCATCGCGACCAGGATGAAGGCTTTCACGAAGTTGAAGGTCGCGTCCTCGACGAGGCTTCCGACGGTCAGGTATCGTTTGCTTCCCAGTTTCAGCTTCATATGAGGCGCTCCTCTCCGAGGCTTTTCGCGATGCTGTTCGCGGTCATGAGCAGGACGATGTTCACGACGCTCTTGAACATGCCGCCCGCCGTGGCGAGGGAGTAATTGCCGAGTTTGAGGCCATAGTCCACGACGTAGATGTCGATGCTCCAGGAATAATCCTGGTTCATGCCGTTCCGCAGGAGGTATTGGAGTTCGAAGCCGGATTCCATGATCCAGCCGAGGTTCATGATGAGGAGCACGACGATGGTGCTCTTGATCCCCGGCAGGGTGATATGCCGAATCTTGGAGAACCTACCGCAACCGTCGATCTCCGCGGCCTCGTAGAGCGCGGGGTCGATGGCGGCCATGGCCGCCAGGTAGATGATGGTATTCCAGCC